>NZ_JAGGQY010000060.1:0-33368 GCF_018613105.1 Bacillus sp. ISL-77 | reverse complement strand
TAACTTTTGGGGTGCAGTACATAAATGGACATCCTCTTCTTATGTTTATCATCAGCAGGGACTTTATTTTATTTGCGAAAAAGGACCTTTTATTTGCGAATACATCTATTTTATTTGCGAAAAGTCCTAGTTTATTTGCGAAAAACCCGGTTTTATTTGCGAATCAAAAAAATTAGCGAATGTCCCTATTTAATTTCGAAGAGGAATATTTATTTCTTTAAAATCCTCAGCTATATCTGTATTCGGAAAAACCTCCTTTGCCTCATCCACCAATTCCCGCCAAGCATTTCGATCATAACGGGAGCTTATATGGGTTAGACACAGTTGCTTGCAACCGGCCCTCTTAGCAACTTCTGCTGCCTGATGTGTGGTTGAATGAAAATAGTCGTGGGCAAGTTTTTCTTCATCCGCTGAAAAAGTCGCTTCATGCACCAAAAGATCTGCATTTTCAGCCAATGAAATCGCATTTTCGCAGTACCGTGTGTCCCCTAGAATCGTGACAATTCTCCCCTTCTGTTCAGGACCTAGAAACTTACTCGGATCAATTGTCCTACCGTCTTCAAGGGTAACTGTTTCACCATTTTTAATTTTTCTAAAAATTGGCCCTGGCTGTACCCCCGCTTCTTTTAATTTATCAGCAAGTAATGTTCCAGGCCGATTCTTTTCAACAATTCGATACCCATATGAAGGGATGCCATGATCTAACCTGAGGGCTTCCACTGTAAACTGCTCATCTTCAAAAAGAATCCCCTCGTCAATTTCAATAACAGTTAGCGGGTATTTCAAATAGGTCTGGCTTAATGAAAGACTGACATGAATATAGTCCTTAATCCCTTTTGGTCCATAAACCGTTACCTCGGATTCTCCGCCTTGAAAAGAGCGGCTTGATAATAATCCAGGCAGACCATAGATATGATCACCATGAAGGTGAGTAATAAAGATTTTTTCAATTCTACGAGGTTTTAACGATGTATGTAAAATTTGATGCTGGGTCGCCTCACCGGCATCAAATAACCAAACCGCCCCCCGCTCTTCTAACAATTTCAGTGCAATTGACGTCACATTGCGGAGTTTTGCCGGCATCCCCGCCCCTGTTCCTAGGAAAAATATGTCCACTAATAATAGCTCCTCTCAATCCGTTCCTTTTATCCAATATTGTTAATATAGCACAAAAAGAAATCAATTTCCCCTAGGGGACCTTTAATTAATAAGTGAATAGCACGGACTATTATGTGAAAAATAATTGAGACTTTAATGTTTTATTTTTGCGAAGTCTAACGGAATGCTATAAAATCAAGAAATGTGATATTTGTTGATTTTACAATTTACATAAATAGAAAAGAGGTCTTTACTTTGACGCAAACTGGAAACGTGACATCATTAATTATGATTTTTGGTGCGACTGGTGATTTAGCAAAACGGAAGTTGTTCCCTTCCCTTTACCGGTTATTTGAGAAAGGCAAATTAAATAAATTTGCGGTTATTGGGGTGGCCAGAAGATCCCTTACTAACGATGAGTTTCAACATTCCGTTAAAGACTCCGTATTATCTGCATTAGGAAACAAAGACAAGATTGATGAATTTATCTCCCATTTTTACTATCAATCACATGATGTCGCTGATTCCAATTCATATGCAATATTAAAAAATTTAGCAGATGAGATTGATGGAAATTATCAATTAGAAGGGAATCGCATTTTTTATCTCGCCATGGCCCCTGAATTTTTCGGAACCATCGCCTTGCATTTAAAATCAGATAAACTGACGGACGTAAAAGGCTACAAACGACTTGTGATTGAAAAGCCATTCGGACATGACTTAGCATCTGCAATCGAGCTTAATAAACAAATCAGAAGTGCGTTTAAGGAAAAAGAAGTTTATCGTATCGACCACTATTTAGGCAAAGAAATGGTCCGGAACATCGAAGTAATACGTTTCGCCAATGCTATTTTTGAACCGCTTTGGAATAACCGCTATATCTCGAATATTCAAATCACCTCAAGTGAAATACTCGGTGTCGAAGAGCGCGGCCGTTATTATGAAACAAGCGGGGCCCTTAGAGATATGCTTCAAAACCATATGATGCAAATGGTAGCCTTGCTTGCGATGGAACCACCTATTAACCTTACAACCGACGAAATCCGTTCCGAAAAGGTTCGTGTATTTCGAGCACTTCGAACCGTTGAGGGGGAACAAGTAAATAATTATTTTGTTCGCGGACAATACGGTGAGGGCACGGTTGAGGATGTCCAGGTTCCTGCCTATCGTGATGAACCGATGGTGGACAAAGAATCGAATACAGAAACCTTTGTCGCAGGGAAAATTATGATCGATAATTTCCGCTGGGCTGGTGTTCCTTTTTACATCCGTACTGGGAAAAGAATGTCGACAAAATCAACAAAAATTGTCGTTCAATTTAAAGATATTCCAATGAATTTATATTACCAAACTGACAAAATGTTAAATCCGAACCTTCTTGTGATTCATATTCAACCAGAGGAGGGAATTACCCTCCACCTAAACGCCAAGAAAGCGGGCGGACATTTGGATGCGCAAGAAGTAAAACTTAGCTTCGCCAATACAGGCATCCATGCGATGAACACTCCTGAAGGCTATGAAAAACTTCTTTTGGATTGTATGCGAGGGGATGCTACAAATTTCACGCATTGGGATGAAGTCGCCTATTCCTGGAGCTTTGTTGATAAAATTTCGGCGGTTTGGGAAAACACGAAGGCTGTTAACTTCCCCAATTATCAGTCAGGGACAATGGGTCCCAAAGAGGTGGATGAACTCTTAGAAAAAGACGGCTACTTCTGGTGGCCTGTAACAGATCTAGGCGTTGATATTTGTAAATAAGAAAAGTGAAAGTGCCCGTTCAGCGACGTATGGACTGGAGCCCTCCGAACGAGATAAAGGAAACACGGAGAGCGATAGCGATTCGATGTTGACTTATCGTAAGGAGGAGGGCGAAGTACACTAGTCGCTGGGCACTGGAGCTGGACAGTAATCGAAGTTCAAAGAAATAAATTCTAATATTATTCAAAAAAGCACCACTTTGTTATAACAGCAAAGTGGTGCTTTTTAGTCTAGATCATTATTTTTATTAGGAAAGGTCCGCAGAAAATCTTTATTAAAGCTCGTTTCAGTCCCGATATTGTGAGAACCATCCATTTGGTGCGACCCCGCATTTTCAATGATACTTTTCCCGTACTTTTCACGAAGACTAGATAAGGTATTTAGTAACGGCTCTTTTTTCGCATCCTTTTCATAGGAAAATAAATCTAACTGTTTATAGGCATGATCATGATCCACTAAATCATTGCCTGTGATCCCTAACAATCGAATAGCATCTCCATTCCAAGCTTTTAGAAAAATCTGCTGCGCAAAGGAAGAAATGTCATCTTTATGACTGATGGGGTTGGGAAGCTTTTTACTTCTGGTAATTGTCTTTCGATCCTTATAGCGAATTGTAATTCCAAGAGTTCCGGCAAGGACATTCTTTCTCTTCAGCCTGATAGAGACCGTTTCCGCTAATGATGTTAACACACGAAAAAGTTCATGCTGATTACTAACATCCTTAGGCAGTGTCGTTGAATTGCCGATACTCTTAAATTCTTCAATCGATTCCGGGTCAACAGGACGATGATCAATCCCATTGGCTCTTTCTTTTAATCGAAGGCCATTAATGCCTAGAAGCGTTTTAAGTTGAATCTCATTGCCTTTTGCTAATTCACCAATGGTGTGAATCCCAATTGTCTGTAACTTTTCCGCTGTCTTCTTTCCGACACCATGCATTTCGTTCGTGTTCAAGGGCCAAAGAACGTTTGGTATATCACGCTTACGAAGAATCGTAATCCCCATTGGCTTTTTCATATCTGAAGCCGTTTTTGCTAAAAATTTATTTGGAGCTATACCTATGCTGCAAGGTATATCTAGTTGTTCCAGAATCCTTTTTTGAATGCTTTCAGCGATTTCTATCGGGCTACCGTATTCAAAGCTTTCCGTTATATCTAAGTATCCCTCGTCAATCGAAACGGGCTCTACAAGCTCTGTATAGTGCCTGAGAATTTCAAACATACCAATGGAAACGGCCCGATAACGCTCAAAATTAGGTTTCATGACGATTAACTGCGGACAAAGTTTTCTCGCTTCCCAAAGCGGCATCGTCGTTTTCACACCAAATTTTCTTGCATCGTAATTGCAGGTAACAATGATCCCTCTGCGCTCCTCGACATTTCCAGCAATTGCGAGCGGTTTACCCTTCAGCTTGGGATCGTAGGCCATTTCAACCGACGCATAAAAGCTATTCATATCAACATGTAAAATGACTTTTCCGTTTTTCGGATACATTTCCTTCATGCTGGCACTTCCTTACCACATTTTCTTCCCTAATTATATCAAAAAGGAGAACCATCAGTTAGGTTCTCCTTACAACTCATTATTGATTTGCCACTTCATCGATAATCGCAAGTGTCATTTCTGCAAGCTTATATAATTCTTCAACCGGCATGCGTTCGTTTGTGGTATGGATTTCTTCATAGCCGACAGCAAGATTGACCGTTGGAATATTAAACCCAGCAAAAACGTTGGCATCACTGCCTCCACCGCTATGCTGCAGTTCACAACTACGGCCAATTTTAGCCGCTGCCTTGCGTGCAACTTCTACAACATGATCGCCTTCGCCAAATTTAAAGCCTGGATACATGATTTCCACATCTACCTCTGCTCTGCCGCCCATTTGTGCCGCAACTGTTTCAAATGCATCCTTCATTTTACTTACCTGAGCCTGCATTTTTTCAGGGATAAGCGAACGTGCCTCTGCTAAAATATCAACACGGTCACAAACGATGTTAGTTGCCTGACCGCCTTCAAACCGGCCAATGTTTGCTGTTGTTTCGTGATCTATTCTTCCTAATGGCATCTTCGCAATCGATTTTGCGGCAATTGTAATCGCGGAAACTCCTTTTTCAGGTGCCACACCGGCATGAGCCGTTTTACCGTAAATAACTGTTTTTACCTTTGCTTGTGTCGGAGCAGCAACAACTACGTTACCAACTAAGCCATCACTATCCAGTGCGTAGCCAAATTTTGCTTTCATCAATGAAGAATCAAGTGCTTTTGCACCTACAAGACCTGATTCTTCTCCGACAGTGATGACAAATTGAATCAAACCATGAGGTAGATTTTGTTCTTTTAATTGACGAATGGTTTCAAGCATGACAGAAATACCTGTTTTATCATCTGCCCCTAAGATCGTGGTGCCATCTGTAACCACATAACCCTCTTTAATCGATGGTTTCACACCTTTAGCCGGTGTAACAGTATCCATATGACAGGTAAAATAAATCGGGTCAACACCCTCTTTAGTTGCCGCAAGCGTGCAAACTAGATTCCCTGCACCATGGCCTGTTACAGCGGTGGTATCATCTTCAAAAACATCGAGTCCTAACTCAGTAAATTTTTGTTTTAATACCTTTGCAATTTCAGTCTCGAATTTTGTTTCTGAGTCAATTTGCACAAGTTCTAAAAATTCATTCAACAGACGTTCCTGATTAACCATTATATTGACCCTCCATGTTATGTATTCACTATTGTCCAGCTCCTTGGGGCTCGAGGTCATAAGCCAAGCCGTCAAGAAGGTTAAAGAGCAACCTTCTCGCCGGCTTGGCTTATGCTTGTCACCCCTGAACAAGGCGCTTCCGCTTTTCTATTTCAGTATACCTCTTTCTTATTCATATCATCAAATGAAAGAGCAGGACGTCAACTTCAATTTATACTATAGTGGAATATTTCCATGTTTTTTGTAAGGTCTTGACTCTTTTTTATTTCTAAGCATTTCTAATCCCTGCACTATTTTCAATCTTGTTTCTCTTGGATCAATGACATCATCGACCATGCCTCTGCTCGCCGCCACATAAGGATTGGCAAACTTTTCACGGTATTCATCGATTTTTTGCTGCCTGGTCTGTTCAGGATCTTCGCTATTATTAATTTCCTTGGCAAAAATGATATTGGCTGCCCCTTGTGGACCCATAACAGCTATTTCCGCATTGGGCCAAGCAAATACCAAGTCAGCACCAATTGACTTACTATTTAACGCCACATAGGCACCGCCATAGGCTTTTCTTAAAATAACCGTCAATTTCGGAACTGTCGCCTCGGAATAGGCAAATAATATTTTAGCTCCATGGCGAATGATTCCCCCGTGTTCCTGCTTAACTCCCGGGAAGAAGCCTGTAACATCTTCAAACGTTATGATAGGGATATTAAAAGAATCACAGGTCCGGATAAACCGAGCCGCCTTATCAGAGGAATCAATATCCAAGCCGCCAGCCATGACCCTAGGCTGATTACAGACAAGCCCTACTGATTCACCTTTGATACGTGCAAAGCCAACGACAATATTTCTAGCAAAATCCTTATGAATTTCCATGAACGAGTCCTCGTCAACAACTTGCTCAATGACTTTTCGGACATCGTATGGACGAACGGCATCGAAAGGAATAACATCCATTAAGTCAGGACGGTAGTCTTCTTCCTCCTGCACCTCAAATCTTGGAGGTTTCTCTTCATTATTCTGTGGTAGATAACTCAAAAGCCTGCGGACGTTCTGTAACACCTCTACTTCCGAATCGGAATGAAAATGGGCATTCCCGCTTATGGAGCTATGTACATTTGCACCGCCCAGTTCTTCAGCTGATATTTTCTCCCCTGTCACTGTTTCGATGACTTTAGGACCCGTAATAAACATTTGACTCGTTTTTTCGACCATAAACACAAAATCAGTAATTGCTGGTGAATAGACGGCACCACCTGCACACGGGCCCAAGATTACTGAGATTTGCGGAATCACACCGGAATAAATGGCATTTCGGTAAAAAATATGTCCGTATCCATCTAACGAAACAACACCTTCTTGAATGCGCGCCCCGCCAGAATCATTTAGACCGATAAAGGGTGCCCCATTTTTCGCTGCTAAATCCATCACATTCACAATCTTCTTGGCATGCATTTCCCCTAATGCACCGCCAAAGACCGTAAAATCTTGCGAAAAAAGATAAATGGGCCGGCCGTTTACTTTCCCGTAACCAGTTACTACCCCGTCCCCTGGGCCCTTTTGTTCATCGAGACCAAAACCATTGGTACGGTGTTCAATAAAGGGATTTAATTCAAAAAACGTCCCTTTGTCTACTAACAGATCGATTCTTTCTCTCGCTGTCAATTTTCCTTTTTCATGCTGCTTCTCAATTCGCTCGTCACCGCCACCGAGTTCAACCTCGCGACGTTTATCATACAACTCATTTATTTTTTCATAGATGTCTATCATTTACCCCTTCATCCCCTTCTTCTCACAGAGTTCAAATAAAACCCCAGATGTTGATTTTGGATGCATAAAAGCAATGTTGGCTCCTCCAGCACCAGGTCTTGGCTGATCGTCTATCATTCGAATCCCTTTTTCTTTCATTTCGCTAATTCTTTCTTTAATCGAAACAACACCAAGTGCAACATGGTGGATGCCCTCACCGCGTTTTTCGATAAATTTAGCAATGGTACTTTCTTCCGAAGTAGGCTCAAGCAGTTCGATTTTTGTACCTCCCGCCTCTAAAAAAGCCACTCTTACTAGTTGAGTTTCAACCTCTTCAATTCCTAGCAATGGTAGATTCAATACATCGGTATAGAAAGGAAGCGTATGTTCAAGTGATCTAACGGCAATTCCAATATGGTCGACCTTTTTAATCATTATTACCCCTCTGTTCTAAAAATTAAAATTAATTCGACAATTATCTTATTCGTGAAAAAGTTCATAAATCCTTCCTAAATTACTTAGTTGTTCCGTTGTTCATTTTTGTATTTCCTTGTACAATAGATATAAAGCGCCAAAATGTTAAGGAGGTACCCATAATGAAAAGTAAGAAAACGAGAAAAATCATTGTTTATTTAATGTTATTCGCTATGCTTGCCTCAACTCTCCTAATCGGAATTGGTACATTTCTATCATAAATATACAAAAGGAAGGGACTGTTCAAATTGAACAGTCCCTTTCCTATTTTATTGCCCCATTATCTTTGGCAAGTGCCTCAAATGATTTTTTGGAAGAGATAACTAATACCTTTGTTCCTAATGGAATTAACGGAAAAAGAGACGTAACGACCTCATTCTGTGTGCGAATACAGCCTTGAGAGACGTATTTTCCAATGGATGCAGGCTGATTTGTCCCATGAATGCCATAGATTCTGCCATCGGTTCCTTTTGCATCAAAGCCAATCCATCTGGCCCCTAGTGGATTCTTTGGATCCCCTCCAGAAATATTCCCTTTTCGAAAATAAGGCTCTTTTGCCTTTACCGTAATAGTGAAAAGACCTTCCGGAGTTAATTCTTGGGTTTTACCCGTCCCGACACTTACAACTGTTTGGACTTTGTTTTCATCAATAAACGCCATTTCATTGTTACTTTTGTTAACAATAACAAATGGATCGCCTGGCATAGGGTTTGGCCCCAACGGCCAAAATGGTGAAATGAAAAAAGTAATCAGGATTGGCGATAAGATTTTTATCAAAGCAGCCACCTGCCTTTTTTTTCCTAGTTTGCTTCAATCTTTTTCTGTTCATTCACTTTTGAAGAAGTTTTTATTCCTTTAAACGAACTTTTTATAATCAGATAGTCATTCATTTCATTTACTAGTTGAAGTAAGGCTGCTCTCGTTTCAAATTCTTCTCTTGTCTTCGGGAGCTCCATTTCCTCAAATTCCTTTTTCATTTCTCTTAATTTTTCAATATAAATATGAGCTGTATTTCCAGGATGAACATTCTCAGAAAGTTCTTCCAGAAACTCAGCTACCATATGCCCTTGCTTTACTGTACGCGTAATGGAGGTGACAATCGGTAAGATACGTTCGATAATTTCAAATTGCTTACCGCGCATTTTAAAATAATGAAAATATAAATTGTCATCTCGTAAAAAATGGTTTTCAACATCCTGAAGAGCTAGCGTTATAGCTTCATCTAGTAAACGAGCACTAACCGTAATCTCTTTTCCATCCCAATTACTATCTCCCGTCCGTAAATAACATACCATTTCACCGAAAATGATTTTAAAATTCTCCTCAATTTCGCTTTGATAGTCCTTTAATTTTTTATCAACGCTCGGCATATAAAGATTAATCAGTAGTGCCACGCCAATTCCAATCGTGATCACTCCAAGTTCATTAAAAAAAATTGCCAGGGAGATTTTCTCTGCCATATAAATATGTAAAATAATGACACTGCTAGTCACAATACCATCAGGTGCCTTCAGCATCACAATCGTCGGTATAAAGAAAAATAACATGATCCCAATAACAATTGGGTGATAGGAGATTCCCTCAAAAAATATAGCCGAAAATGGCATCGCTAATACACAGGCTAAAAATCGATCTCCTGCTGTTCGGAGCGATCTCCGCTTCGTCACCTGAATACATAAAATAGTTAATATGCCAGCGGAAGCAAAATTATCCAGTCCAAGCTGCTGCGCAATTAAAATCGAAATAGCAGTACCAACAGCTGTTTTAATTGTTCGGTAGCCAATGCGAAATTTCATAGTAATCTCCCCAAAATACAAAAAATAAAAAAGATGATCGATTAGACCATCTTTAGCATATCCCTATTAAAGTATTTTTTGCAAGAAATCCTGATAGTAAAGATTGATTCCACTACAATACTTTCTCTAAAAAGTCCTTTGCTCTGCTTGTCCGGGGGTTATTAAAAAATTCATCAGGAGAGCCTTCTTCTAGTAATACCCCTTCATCAAGGAAGATAATACGGTCAGAAACCTCACGAGCAAATCCCATTTCATGTGTAACAATAGCCATAGTCATACCGGATTGAGCAAGATCCTTCATAACATTAAGTACTTCCTTGACCATTTCTGGATCTAGCGCTGATGTTGGCTCATCAAATAACATTAACTTCGGTTCCATGGCAAGTGCACGAGCTATGGCAACACGCTGCTTCTGTCCACCTGATAAATTATTCGGATAGGCTTTTTCTTTTTCGGTAAGCCCCACACGAGCTAATAATTCGCGTGCTTTTTTTTCAGCAAGTTCTCGCGATTCACCTTTTACTTTCATCGGAGCATAGGTTAAGTTTTCCAAAACCGACAGATGTGGAAATAAATAAAAGTGTTGAAAAACCATACCGATTTGTTCACGAACTTCCAATATATTTGTTTTGCTATCAGTAATCTCTTGATTATTAATCCAAACTTTCCCTTGCGTTGGTGTCTCTAATAAATTTAAACAGCGTAAAAAGGTGGATTTACCAGATCCAGATGGTCCAATAATAGAAACTACTTCCCCACTATCAATATTGGTTGAGATATTTTTTAACACTTCGTTATTGCCAAATTGTTTATAGAGGTTTTCTACTTTAATCACTGTACTTCAGCCTCCGTTCAAACCGTTTCCCTGCCAAAGTCAGCACCATTACTAGGATCCAATAGATTAATCCAACAAAGATTAATGGTTCAAAATTACGATAAGTATCCGCTCCGACAACTTGCGCACGACGCATCAAATCTAGATAACCAATCGTAGAAACGATGGCTGATTCTTTTGTTAAGGTAATAAATTCATTCATCAATGCAGGTAAGATATTTTTTAGTGCTTGAGGTAAGATTAGGTCCTTCATCATGAGACGATAAGGAACACCTAGTGCTTGAGCTGCTTCGGTTTGACCTTTATCAACCGCTTGAATTCCGGCTCTGATGATCTCCGAAACATAGGCGGAAGAATTTAGGCCAAAAGCTAAGATTGATGATAAAAATGGTGAGATGTCATAACCCGTTAATTGCGGGATCGCAAAATAGATTAGCATTAATTGTAAAATTAATGGTGTACCACGAAAAATAGATGTATATGCATCTCCAAACCAATTTAATGCTTTGATTCGTGAAATTTTACACAAAGCTAAAATTGTGCCGAGGATAAAACCTAAAATAATCGAAATAATAACAAATTTTAATGTAACCCATATTCCCTCTAAAATAAAAGGAATATAAGGCACAATTTGGCTAAAGTCCAAATTCATGCCTTACACCTCACTTTATAATTTTCTTTGCGCCAAAAGTCTAGTTGCCATTCATTTTATGCTTATTGCTGGTCTTTTAACCACTTGTCCTTTAATTCTTGGAGTTTTCCGTTCTCCTCCATGTCTTTAAGAACCTTATTTACATCATCAGTTAAATCACTGCCTTTTGGAAAAGCAACTGCCATTCCAGGAGAACTTGTTGTTGGATCATCAAATCCAGCTAAACCTTGTTCCTTTATATATCCTGTTGCAACTGATTTATCCATATAAGCAACCTGGATCCGATTAGATAATAGTTCTTGAATTAAAGTTGTTGCATTGTCTAGTGGCTTAATCGTAAAATCAACCTTTTTTTGAAGTGTTTTGGCACCCTCTTCTTGAATGGTTCCTAACTGTACTCCAACCGTTTTTCCTTTAAGATCATCGATAGTTTTAATTTTAGAATCTTTAAGTGTGATAAACATTTCACCTGAATGATTATAAGCCGTTGAAAAATCAACATTTTGTTTGCGTTTTTCTGTTGCTGACATACCAGCAAGTACCATATCCACACGTTTAGCCTGTATTGCACCGATTAAACCATCAAACTTCATGTCTTTAATCTCTAGTTTATAACCTAATTCTTTTGCAATAGCATTGGCTAAGTCAATATCAAATCCCTCGACTTTACCTGATGGATCTCTTGATTCAAATGGAGCAAAATCAGCTGATGTGGCCATCGTTAATACCTTCTTATCTTCTGTTTTATCACCATTTGCCCCGTCCTTATTACCCTGGCCGCAAGCGGCCAACACCACTAATGTTAAAATCATGGTAAAAAATAAAAATGTTTTTTTCATGATGACTCCTCCTATGATTAATAATATCTGCTTATTCTAATTTGAATTTTTATTCAACAAAACGAATATTAACACATGGGATTTGTTTTGAAAAGATATTATATTAATATAAAAATATTCCAAAAATTCTGCACTTTAATATATTAAAATAATATTAAAAGCAAATAAAAAGCACCTCCTTGAGAAGAGATGCCTTTTTGAGATTATGTTAATGATTGCCTACGACTGTTTGCCTAAATTCATTTTTCATTTTTTCCAATGCTTCTTTATTGGTTATTAAATCAAATCCTGTTAAGGCAAGGGCCAAGGCACCTCTAGAAAGAATTTGATGGGAATTGTCAGTGATGGTTAAGTCGGCAAATTCCCTTGTATGTGCAATTAGTCCAGGCGAATCAAGACCAATATAAGGATGTATCGCAGGAACAACATGACTTACATTTCCCATATCAATGGAACCATATGAATCCTTCGCTTTCTTAACTTGCTTTACACCTGCCGCTAAGAGATTGTCTGTGAATAATTGGGATAGTGCTTGATTGGTAACCATATTATCATAGCTCAATTCGTAGTTTTCAATATGAACCTCTGCACCTGTCATTAGAGATGCACCTTTTGCTATATTAATTACCTTTTGAACAACCTCGTTTAAATAGGTACGATCCTTTGCTCGAACATAAAACTGAGCTACTGCTTTATCTGGGACAATATTGGCTGCTACTCCGCCTTCTTTAATAATCCCATGGATTCTAACATCAGAAGTCACATGTTGACGAAGTGCATTGATGCCATTAAATAATTGTATAACAGCATCCAGTGCATTAATTCCCATCTCTGGAGAAGCTGCTGCATGACTTGTTCTGCCACGGAAGTCAAATTGAATCGCATCCATCGCTAATGAATCACCACTCTCATAAGATTCATCAGCCGGGTGTAAAATCATAGCTGCATCGATATCATCAAAAATACCTTGTTCAGCCATTGGAACTTTTGCACCGTTTGTTTCTTCAGCAGGTGTTCCTAATACAACTACACGTCCGCCAATTTCATCTAACACTTTACTTAAGAGAGCTCCAGCCCCGGCACTCATCGTTCCAATCAGATTATGACCGCACCCATGTCCAACCTCAGGCAACGCATCATATTCCGATAAATAGGCAATCGTTGGTCCCTCCTTCTTAGAGTCGTATACCGCTTTAAAAGCAGTAGCTCGGCCAACAATTCCTTTTTCAACTACAAATTTATGTTCCTCAAGGAATTCTATTAACTGTTTGCTAGATTCAAATTCTTGATCCCCTAATTCAGGATGATGATACAAAGAATCACTTATCTCCCATAATCTATGTTTAATGATTTCTAAATAATTTTTTAATAAATCCTTCATGCTAGAATCTCCCCTTTAGTATGAGTAAAATTACAAAATAATTAATAAATATACATTAAAAATATCATTTTGACAATAAAAAAGGCCAAATCGATAGATGATTTGACCCTTCCTTCATTCGGATTCTTTTATTAAACTTCTTCGCAATATTCATCAAATTCTTTTTGAAGTTTTGACACGACTGTTGCTGGATCAAAACCTTCGATTTGATGTCTTTCAACCATTGTAATAATCTTGCCGTCCTTTAAGAGGGCAAATGATGGGGAGGATGGCGGATAGCCAGTGAAATAACTTCTTGCTTTTTCGGTTGCTTCTTTATCCTGTCCAGCAAAAACAGTGACAAGGTGATCCGGGCGCTTATCAAAATGTAAGGCATGTGCTGCTGCAGGACGTGCAACACCACCCGCACAACCACATACAGAATTAATCATTACTAAAGTGGTCCCTTTTTGCTCAAGTGCTTCCTCTACATCTGCAGGTGTTTTCAACTCTTTATATCCGGCAGACACGATTTCTTGACGTGCCTGGTTAACAACATCATTCATAAAAAAATTAAAATCCATGCTCATTAAATTCACTCCTTTGATTTATGACTATATCTACATATTAACAGTAAAAATGTTTGATTATCAAATATCAATACTTATGGCAGCTTATTCTTTTTTTTGAAAAAAAGTCTTAAAAAGACTTTCCACAGCAGAAGCGACTGTCTTTCCACCTGCAATTACTTCATTCTCTAATTTTGGCAGCTGGTTCATGATCTCAGGATGGTGATAAAAATGATAGTGCAACTGATCCGTAATCATTGCATGGAGCCATTCTCTTGATTGGGCATTCCTTCTATCTTCCAAGACTCCAGTGAACTTTCCTCTCGATTCAAAAGCTTGAATAACTTCCCATATATTATCAATTCCTTCTTGAGTCAAAGATGAACAGGTATGTGCTTTTGAAATCCAACCTTTTGTCGCTGGCTGCAGAAAGTGAAGGATTCGATTATAATCTTTCCTTGTCAATTCTGCCTTTTGTTTATTATCCCCGTCTGCTTTATGGACAATTATCGCATCAGCAAGTTCAAGGATCCCTTTCTTCATGCCTTGCAGTTCATCACCTGCCCCAGTCAGCACCAGCAGCATAAAAAAGTCGACCATATCCCTGATGATAAATTCACTTTGTCCGACGCCGACCGTTTCTATTAATATCACATTAAATCCAGCTGCCTCACATAGCAGCATCGATTCTCTTGTTTTTCGATGAACACCACCGAGCTTTCCTGCCGATGGTGACGGACGGATAAACGCACGTGGATTCCTTGCTAACTGTTCCATACGCGTTTTATCTCCCAAAATACTACCACCCGAGATACTCGAGGTTGGATCAATTGCTAATACAGCCACCTTTAGACCCAAATTGCAGAGATACATTCCAAACTCTTCGATAAAAGTACTTTTCCCAGCACCAGGCACCCCAGTAATTCCAACCCTTATCGAGTTTCCGCTGTAAGGCAGCAATCTTTGCAGTAACTCTTGTGATTTTTGGAAATGATGCTCTGCATTACTTTCTACAAGAGTAATAGCACGAGCAAGCAAGCCTCTGTTTCCTTTTAGCACCCCGTCAAATAATTCTTCAACTTCTGGTTCTGAAGAGTTACGTTTTTTAAATCGAATATTTTTTTGCAAAGAAGTTGCTTGACCTTCAAGTTCCTCCCCTTTTCTTACCACACTTGAGCAAAGTTCGGGCTTTCTTGGATCGCTCCATTCAGGTTTTTGTTCTGCAGCCATTACTCTGCCACTTCCTCATAACCAAGTTGAAGATAAATTGCCTTGATTACTTTTTGCGCCGCTATCGGAATCACTGTCCCAGGTCCAAAGATAGCCACTGCTCCGTTATCGTATAAAAATTGGTAATCTTGTGCTGGAATAACACCACCAATAACCACTAAGATATCTTCACGTCCTAGTTTTTTCAGTTCAGCTACTAATTGTGGCAATAGCGTCTTGTGCCCAGCAGCAAGCGAGCTCATACCGATGACATGGACATCGTTCTCAATTGCCTGCAAGGCCGTTTCTTCTGGTGTTTGGAATAATGGACCAATATCAACATCAAATCCCAAATCAGCAAATGCAGTTGCGATGACCTTTGCCCCGCGGTCATGTCCGTCCTGACCCATTTTTGCAATCAGAATTCTTGGTCTTCTACCTTCATTCTTCAAGAATTCGTCGGACATTTCTTTTACTATCAAAATTTCTTCCTCATTACTAAAAGCTTTACTATATACTCCGCTAATTGCATGAATGACCGCTTTATGTCGATTGGCTACTTTCTCAACGGCATCGGAAATCTCCCCAAGAGTTGCCCTCGCTCTTGCCGCCTTGACAGCAAGCTCCAAGAGGTTGTACTTACCTGTTTCCGCTGCTTTCGTTAAGGCGGTTAGCGTTTCTTCCACTTTTTTGTCATCACGATTAGCTTTTAATACATTTAATTTTTCAATTTGTTTCAAACGAACCGCTGTATTATCGATATCTAAAATATCAATTGCTTCTTCCTTCTCAAGGCGATAACGGTTGACACCAATGATGACTTCTTTTCCAGAATCAATTTGCGCTTGTCTTCTAGCGGCTGCCTCTTCAATTCTCATTTTTGGAAGCCCCGTCTCAATTGCTTTAGCCATGCCACCTAGACTTTCAATCTCCTCAATATGTGTCCATGCTCTATTAACCAATTCATCTGTCAATTTTTCAACGTAATAGGAGCCTGCCCACGGATCAATAACATTTGTAATCCCCGTTTCTTCTTGCAAAAACAATTGCGTGTTACGAGCAATCCGAGCAGAAAAGTCAGTTGGCAGTGCAATCGCTTCATCCAAGGCGTTTGTATGCAGGGATTGGGTATGCCCCATTGCCGCAGCATGTGCTTCAATTAATGTACGTGTAACATTATTAAAAGGATCTTGCTCTGTCAAACTCCAGCCAGATGTTTGCGAATGGGTGCGTAACGCTAATGATTTTCCATTTTTAGGATGAAAAGATTTCATCATTTTTGCCCAAATCAATCGAGCAGCACGCATTTTAGCTACTTCCATGAAATAATTCATCCCAATTGCCCAAAAAAAGGATAATCTTGGTGCAAATGAATCTATTTCAATTCCTGCCTTGAGACCCGTACGTACATATTCCAGACCATCCGCTAGTGTATAAGCTAGTTCTAAATCAGCTGGTGCACCAGCCTCCTGCATATGATAGCCCGAAATACTAATACTATTAAACTTTGGCATGTATTTTGACGTATATTCAAAAATATCAGCTATTATTTTCATTGACATTTCCGGAGGGTAAATATAAGTATTACGAACCATATATTCCTTTAAAATGTCATTTTGAATGGTTCCCGCCAGCTTCTCCTGACTTACACCTTGTTCTTCAGCCGTCACGATGAAAAAAGCAAGAATAGGCAGAACGGCCCCGTTCATGGTCATTGAAACGGACATTTGGTCTAAAGGTATCCCCTCAAATAACGTCTTCATATCAAGGATAGAATCAATGGCCACCCCTGCTTTACCGACATCTCCGACAACACGTGGATGATCAGAGTCATAGCCGCGGTGAGTGGCTAAATCAAAGGCAACCGATAATCCCTTTTGCCCCATCGCTAAATTTCTGCGATAAAAGGCATTGCTTTCCTCTGCAGTTGAAAAGCCTGCATATTGTCTCACTGTCCACGGCCGATTAACATACATCGTTGGATAAGGCCCTCTTGTATAAGGAGGGAGTCCCGGCAGATTGTCTATATGCTCAAGGTCTTTACGATCTTCTTTTGTATAGAGCGGTTTTAAACTGATTTGTTCATTTGTCTCAAACAGTAAATCATCAATGGAGGTATTTATCTCTTGGTGTACTTTTTGCTGCCACTCTTCTTTGGTCATAAAACTTTGATAGTCAAATAAGGAAATATTTTGAAAATCAGGCTTTTGTTTCTTCAACCTTGCTCACCTCCAGGTCGTTAAGGATTGACGTAAGCGTTTCGTAGCAATTGCTTTTCATATGGATAAACTGCTTAATACCAGCATCCTTCCATTGGTCCAGTTCTTCTTTTTCTGGAAGGCCTGCTAAGTAAAAAATCAGCTCAGGGAATTCAGTTTTTAGAGCAGGCAGGATTTCATAACCGATTATTGTATATTGTTCATTCGTACCGCATAAGCAATAATACTTGGCAGGCGTTTCTAAAATAAATTTTCTAGCATCCTCTAAAGATAATATCGGCTTACTTTCGGCTGCTTTCAAACCGCCTGCTGCAAGAAAGCCCTTCATAAAATCAAGTCTTGCTTTATGCTGCTTTAATCCACCAAGACAAATCATCCCTACAGTCGGTTTTGAGCCTAATTTTTCTTCGAGATCCTTTGCCTTTTTTCGCAATTCTTCAAATGGTTCTGCCAATCTCAGATCCGGAATGGCCTCCATTTTTATTAACGAGTTTTCCATATTAGTAAAATATGAATTTCTCGTTTGAGTTTTTTTATGCTTAACAATTTCATCCAGATTAGCATAGACATTTGTTCCAACAATGCTTTTCTTTCTTGTTTGAACATCTTGATTCTTTTTTTCATAGACAACAGCAATCTCCTGCTGCAGCCAATTTGATTTTAAAGTTTCTAGAATGCCACCATTTGCTTCAATTTGTTGAAAAAATCCCCAAGCTTTTTCAGCTAAGTCATTGGTTAGTTCTTCTACATACCAAGAACCTCCAGCTGGATCTATCACTTTTGTTAGATGTGCTTCTTCCTTCAAAAGAAGTTGAGTATTTTTAGCAATTCTTTCCGAAAACGAAGTGGCACCTGTGAGATCATCGAAGGGTCGCACATGCAAGTATTGAATGCCCCCAACCACGGCAGCAAAAGCTTCATTTCCAGCACGCAGAAGGTTTACATACGGGTCATTTACTGTTTTTGTGAAAGAAGAAGTTTCAGCAGCTATATGCATCCTGCCCATATCATCAGTAGATCCGTAAACATTACTTATTCGATTCCACAGTACTCGAGCGGCGCGAAGTTTTGCGATTTCCATAAAAAAATTGCTGCCAATCGAAAATTGGAAGATCATTTTTGCAAAGATTTCATCCAGTTCCATGCCTGCATTCTGAAGGTTTTCAAGATAAAATATCCCTTCAGCCATTGCGATCCCTAGTTCTTGAACAGCGCTCGCCCCACCATTATGATAAGGAGCAGTATCTATTAGAATTGTACGCACATTAGGTAATTTTTCATTTGAGTGGACAATGTTTTTTACCCAATCATTGAAAAATTCCTCAGAAATACATCCCTCTTCAGCGAAAATGGCGACGGGATCAGACCCAATATATCCTCGGAGTTTGTCGATAGCCCCTTCTTGATCCGCCATTCTTTCTAATTCCGAAAGAAAAGCAATTTGTAAACTTTTTGCGTTAATTGAAAATGGAAATTGACAATAGGATTCTCCTAATAATTTTGCTAGGTTTGTTTCGAATTCTAGTAAAGCTTTTGAGACTTTAAATGAAATAGCCGTTTGGCCTTTATTAAATGATTGTCTAAGTTTCTGCTCCAACTCTTCTGCGGTTTGATAGGAGAGTTGTTGGGCGACCACCCAGTCATTCGTCAAGTAACCTAACGGATAGGTCCCTCTTCTAAAATCTGAACCTCCTGGAAAATCAGGTACTGGTCGCTCATCTTGATGGGTATAAAGCGGTTTCAAAATAATGTTTTCATATGTAGTAGTTTGTAAGGATTCAACCGTTTTTCCTTTTAAAGATTGCTCTGCTTTAGTTTTCCATTCATGTGTGGATCCTGAAGGAAAAGACTGATTCTTTATTTTTTCCAAACTTTTCATCCCCCTCCCATTATACATAATTGAAATAAAATTCAATTAATTCTACTAAGTACTATTTTATGGTACAAACACAATTCAAGCAATTAAAAACAAAATAACCGCTGCCAAGCATGGAAGCGGTTGTTTTGTTTAATAAATCGAAGTTGTTGATTTTGATGTATTTTCAAGTATTTCTTTTACGCGTTGTAGGAATCGGCCGCAAACAAGTCCGTCCAACACTCTATGATCAAGTGACATACATAAATTCACTATGTCACGGACAGCAATCATTCCATTATTCACGACAACTGGACGCTTGACGATGGACTCCACTTGCAAAATGGCTGCTTGCGGATAATTGATGATACCCATTGATTGAACAGAGCCGAATGAACCTGTGTTGTTTACTGTGAAGGTTCCGCCTTGCATATCTTCTGATCTTAGCTTGCCTGTTCTCACTTTGACTGCAAGTTCAGAGATTTCACGTGCAATCCCCTTAACTGTTTTTTCATCTGCCTGTTTAATGACAGGAACATAGAGAGCATCATCCGTTGCCACTGCAATCGAAATATTGATATCTTTCTTTTGGATGATTTTATCTCCCGCCCACATCGAATTGATTTGCGGGAATTCTTTCAGTGCTTGCGCAACGGCTTTGACAAAGAAAGCGAAGAAAGTTAAATTGAAGCCTTCTTTTTTCTTAAATTCATCTTTGAGGGAATTGCGGTACTCCACCAAATTAGTTGCATCCACTTCAATCATTGTCCAGGCATGCGGTGCTTCGTGTTTACTGCGCAGCATATTAGCGGCAATCGCTTTGCGGATGCCTGTCACAGGGATTTCAATATCACCAACTGCAACCGGAATATTGACAGATTGTGCAGATGCTGTAGGCGGAGAAACTGACTGAGCTGCTGCTTGTGTTGGTGCTTCCACAACTGCTGACTCTTTGTTAGTTTCAACATTTTGTTCTGCAACTGGAATATTTCCTGATTCAATTAATTTTAATAGATCTTTTCTGGTAATTCGCCCGCCAGCACCGGTGCCTGACACCTTTGTTAAATCGATCCCATGCTCTTGAGAAATTTTTAGAACTGCAGGTGAATAACGGGCCTTGTTTCCTTGGTCCACTGGTTCTACACTTACTACAACGCTTTGTGCAGCGGCATCGCTTGTTACTAACGCAGCAGTTTCCTGGGGAGTTCCACCTTCCATTTCAATTGTGCAAATCATTTCACCAACTGCTAATGTTTCACCTTCTTCAGCGATTAACTCCTTAACCACACCTGTAAAGGAGGATGGAACTTCTGCATTTACCTTATCTGTCATAACCTCTGCTAGGGGGTCGTATTTATTTACTTTATCGCCAACGGATACGAGCCATTTACTAATCGTACCTTCGGTTACACTTTCCCCTAACTGAGGCATTTTGATTTGTTCAATTACCACTTTTTACACCCTCCTATTGTCCAGCTCCGGCGCCTAGCCCCTCGAGTCACTTCGGTCCTGCCAATGAAGTCAAAAAACGACTTCACTGTCAGGATCTCCATCGCTTGTCGGGGCTGAACGAGTCGCCTCCGCTTTTCGTTTAATACTCAGCAAGCTCGCGCATGGCTTTTTCGACTTTATCCGGATTTACCATAAAGAATTTTTCCATTGTTGGAGAATACGGCATTGCCGGTACATCCGGTCCAGCTAAGCGCATAATTGGTGCATCTAATTCAAATAAGCAATTTTCAGCTATGATCGCAGAGACTTCACTAATAATGCTGCCTTCTTTGTTATCCTCTGTAACAAGAAGGACCTTACCCGTTTTCGATGCAGCTTCAATGATTGCTTCTTTATCAAGCGGATACACGGTCCTCAAATCAAGAATATGTGTTGAAATTCCATCCTTCGCTAATTTTTCTGCCGCTTGAAGGGCAAAATGAACACATAGACCATAAGTAATAACTGTAATATCTTCTCCCTGGCGCTTTACATCCGCTTTTCCGATTGGAAGAGTGTAATCATCAGTCGGGACCTCACCTTTGATTAATCGATAGGCCCGTTTATGTTCGAAGAATAATACCGGATCATTGTCACGGACGGCAGCTTTTAATAGTCCCTTCGCATCGTAAGGTGTGGAGGGCATCACAATTTTCAATCCAGGCTGATTAGCAAAAATAGCTTCAACTGACTGGGAATGATAAAGTGCACCATGAACACCACCACCGTATGGCGCACGAATAACCATCGGACAGTTCCAGTCGTTATTGGAGCGATAGCGGATTTTTGCTGCTTCCGAGATAATTTGATTAACTGCCGGCATAATAAAGTCGGCAAATTGCATTTCGGCAATCGGCCGCATGCCGTACATCGCTGCACCGATTCCTACCCCAGCAATTGCTGATTCGGCAAGTGGTGTATCAATGACACGCTCTTCCCCAAATTGCTCATACAATCCTTGCGTCGCCTTAAACACACCGCCCTTTACGCCAACATCTTCACCAAGGACAAATACCCTTGGATCTCGTTCCATTTCTTCTCGCATTGCCATTGTGATTGAATCAATATATGAAATTATCGCCATGTTACATCCCCCTTACAAGTCCGCATAAACATATTTCAGTGCTTCTTCAGGTGCAGAATAAGGAGCATTTTCTGCATAGTCAGTCGCTTCATTCACTTGCTTCATCACGCGGTCATTGATTTCCTTTTCCAACTCATCATCCATGACACCAGTTTCCTTTAAATAGGCCCCAAAAGTTATAATTGGGTCTTGTGTTTTGGCTTTTGCAACCTCATCTGGAGCACGGTAGGAACGGTCGTCATCATCAGAAGAGTGTGGAGTTAAACGATACGATATGGTTTCAATCAATGAAGGGCCTTCCCCACGACGGCCACGCTCCGCTGCTTCCTTTACGACTTTATAAACTTCTAATGGGTCGTTCCCATTAACAGTAAAGCCAGGCATACCATATCCAATTGCACGATCAGAAACCTTTTCACACGCTAATTGTTTTTCGATTGGGACAGAGATCGCGTACTTGTTATTTTCACACATGAAGATAACTGGAAGTTTATGTACACCTGCAAAGTTTGCCCCCTCATGGAAATCCCCTTGGTTAGAGGAACCCTCTCCAAATGTTACAAACGTAACCAGGTCTTTTCTTTCCATCTTCCCGGCAAGGGCAATTCCAACTGCATGTGGAACCTGAGTTGTAACTGGCGATGAACCTGTTACAATCCGATTTTTCTTTTGGCCAAAATGGCCAGGCATTTGCCGACTACCAGAGTTAGGGTCTTCTGCTTTTGCAAAACCGGATAGCATCAGTTCCCTTGGAGTCATACCAAAAGCCAATACTACCCCCATATCACGATAATACGGAAGAACATAATCTTTTTCTCGATCTAGTGCAAATGCTGCTCCCACCTGTGCTGCTTCTTGACCTTGACAAGAAATAACAAATGGTATTTTACCAGCACGGTTCAATAACCACATCCGTTCATCAATTCGGCGGGCTAAAAGCATAGTTTCATAAATTTCCAATACTTTTCCGTCGCTTAAACCTAAAGCATCATGACGCTTTTCTGTCATTTATTTCTTACCTCCCAATTGTTCGTTATTCGAAAAGCGGAAGTGCCTTGTTCAGGGGCGACAAGCATAAGACTAGCGCTGACAGAAGGCGTGCTTTTTGCCTTCCGAAGCGATTGGCTTATGTCTCGAGCCCCTAGGAACTGTAGCTAGACACTAACACTTTTTCAAAGATTTAAACTTTTGCTTTTATTAAGAATGGATTGCTTTCCCATCAACTGCGAGTGCAGCTTCACCAATTGCCTCTGACAAAGTTGGGTGTGGATGAATTGTATGTGCAATTTCCCAAGGTGTCGCATCTAATACCATCGCAAGTCCTGCCTCGGTAATCATATCCGTTACATGTGGACCAATCATATGCACCCCAAGAATATCATTGGACTCCTCATCAGCAACAATTTTTACAAATCCATCAGATTCTCCAAAAACAAGTGCCTTCCCAATAGCACGGAAAGAAAATTTTCCAATTTTCACTTTATGTCCTTTTTCTATTGCTTGATCTTCTGTTATCCCGACGCTTGAAACTTCTGGATTACTATAAATACATCTAGAGACCAAATTATAGTCAAATGGAGAAGGATCTTTCCCAGCGATATGTTCAACAGCTACAATCCCTTCATGTGAAGCAACATGGGCCAGTTGTAATCCACCAATCACATCACCAATCGCATAAATATGTGATTCCTTTGTTTGAAAAAATTCATTTGTTAAAATAAAACCCTTCTCCACTTGTATTTCTGTATTATCAAGCCCAATTCCTTCTGTATTTGCTTGACGTCCAACCGAAACTAGAATTTTTTCTGCTTTAAACTCTTTCAATGCACCTTTAACTTCTGCAGAAATCGCCACGCCATTGCCCTTAACAAACGTTTCTGGAAGCACTTTTGCACTTGTGACAAGTTTAATTCCCTTTTTCTTCATTAAGCGCTGCATTTCTTTTGAGATTTCTTTGTCTTCTGTCGGAATAATGCGGTCAGCATACTCAATAACCGTTACTGTCACACCAAAATCCGATAACATAGACGCCCATTCAATTCCAATTACACCCCCACCAACAATTATGATGGAACTTGGAAGTGTTTCTAACTGCAATGCTTCATCAGAGGACATTATATATTCTCCATCAATTTCAAGACCCGGAAGTGTCCTCGGTCTAGAACCTGTTGCGACAATTACATTTTTCGGAAGCAGCATTTCGTTTTCTTTCCCGTTATTCATTTCAACAGAAATTGTTCCCGGCATCGGTGAAAAGATGGATGGCCCCAAGATTCTGCCTAATCCTTCATAGACATCGATTTTGCCTTGCTTCATTAAATGCTGAACTCCTTTGTGAAGTTGATCAATTATTTTATTTTTCCGATCCTGTACTAAACTAAAATCAACCGTTACATCACTCGTGATAACTCCAAAATCTTTACTATGCTTGGTTGTTGCATAAACTTCCGCACTTCTAAGGAGCGCTTTACTTGGAATACATCCTTTATGTAAACATGTCCCGCCAAGTTTTCCTTTTTCTACAATAGCTGTTTTCAATCCAAGCTGAGAGGCCCTAATGGCAGCTACATAGCCACCAGTTCCCCCGCCAAGAACGACCAAATCATATTCTTGTGCCATTTTCTTTCCTCCCCAAGTACCTTAAATTTTAGCTCTTTTAAATTTACCCGGATAAACTTTTTCCTCTTCTTCACCTCGCAAGACTCGAAGTGCTCCTTCAGCTAGAGCTTGAAGTTCGTTTTCCCCTGGCTGAACAATAACATCAGCAATCCAATTAATTCGGTCGGTGATAGATTTCACAAATCCTTTTCCGTAGGCAAGGCCGCCAGTCAATATAATTGCATCCACTTTTCCTGATAATACAGCACTAGCAGCCCCAATTTCCTTTGCTACTTGATAGGCCATTGCATCATATACAAGCTTTGCCTCATCATCACCAGCTGCTATTCTTTGTTCTACCTTTACCGCATCATTAGTTCCTAGGTAGCCAACAAGGCCACCTTGGCCCACAAGCATCTTCATTATTTCATCACGGTAATATTCCCCAGAATAACAAAGTGCTACTAAATCCCCAACTGGAACGGTTCCAGCACGTTCAGGGCTAAATGGCCCATCTCCATGAAGACCATTATTTACATCAATTACCTTACCATGTTTATGGATACCAACGGTAATCCCACCACCCATATGGGTAACAATTAAATTCAAGTCATTGTATTTTTCCCCTAATTCCTTTGCTACCCTTCTTGCGACTGCTTTTTGATTCAAGGCATGAAAGATACTTTTCCGTTCAATTAAGGAAAATCCAGAAATTCTCGCTAGTGGTTCAAGCTCATCAACAACAACAGGATCAACGATGAAGGAGGGAATATTTAGTCCAGAAGCGATTTCGTATGCAATGATTCCGCCAAGATTTGATGCATGCTGTCCGGCATAACCAGACCGAAGATCAGCTAACATCACATCATTAACGGCATAGGTTCCACCTTCAATTGGTCTAAGCAAACCTCCACGGCCACATACAGCAGACAGTTTGGAAATATTTATCCCTTCATTATCCAGTATTTCCAAAATTGTTGTTTTTCTAAATTCATATTGATCAATTATATTTGCAAAAGAGTTTATATCCTCTGAATCATGACGAATTGTTTTTTCTAAAATGGAAATATCATTATCGAAAACCCCAATTTTCGTGGATGTCGAGCCTGGGTTGATGACGAGAATCCGATATTCATTATCTTGCAACGTATTTGACCTCCATTTTGGATTTCTTATGGTTGAAGTCGTATGGTACTTTAATATAACTATAAGTGCCCTATGAAAGGCAAAGACGCTGAATTCCCATTCAGCGCTCTGCGGATATATTTTTGAGGCTTAGTTAAACTTGCCTGTTGATTTCCACTCCAGTCAACATAGCTACAAAAATCAACAATGACCTATAACACAGCCATTTTAATATAAGGTGCCTATCTAGAAATTCTATGACTTAAGATATGATGGCCATTTTGCAGGAATTGGCTTCTTGAATTACGAATCCTTGAAATTCTTTCTTCTGCCATCCGGTCCGCTGCTAGGTATGTTGGAATACCATCACGTTTTGAAATTTCAATTACTTTTTCAATCGTTGCATAAAGCTGTTCAACCTTTTTCATTGCCCGTTCTTGGTTGTAGCCATAGAGTTCATCAGCAACATTGATTACCCCGCCAGCATTAATAACATAATCGGGAGCATAAACAATTCCCATTTCGTGGATGATATCACCGTGACGGGTATCTTTTAATTGATTGTTAGCCGAACCAGCAATAACTTTTGCTTTTAGCTGTGGAATCGTTTCATCATTAATTGTTGCCCCTAACGCACACGGAGCATAGATATCACATTCTACACCATAAATTTCATCAGGGTCTACCGCAAGTGCACCAAATGCTTCAACAGCACGGTTAACCGCCTCTTTATTAATGTCCGTTACAATAAGTTGAGCCCCTTCTTCATGCAAATATTCACAAAGTGTATAGGCTACATTTCCAACACCTTGAACAGCAACTACTTTTCCTTCAAGTGAATCTGTTCCAAACGCCTCTTTTGCCGCTGCTTTCATACCGCGGTAAACACCGAAAGCAGTTACTGGAGAAGGATTACCTGATGAGCCAAATGCCGGTGAAATTCCAGTTACAAAATCTGTCTCTTCATGAATTAAATCCATATCAGCGACTGTTGTACCAACATCTTCAGCTGTAATATATCTGCCGTTAAGTCCTTGGATGTAACGTCCAAATGCACGAAACATGGCTTCATTCTTATCTTTTCTTGGATCGCCGATGATAACTGTTTTACCTCCCCCAAGATTTAATCCTGCGGCAGCATTCTTATAAGTCATTCCTTTTGCTAAGCGTAGGGCATCTTCAATTGCAGCTTCTTCAGATGCATAAGTCCACATACGTGTTCCACCCAATGCTGGCCCTAAAGTTGTATCATGAATAGCAATAATTGCTTTTAATCCTGATTGTTTATCCTGGCAGAATACTACTTGCTCATAATCGTATTGTTCTAAGTACTTGAAAATTTCCATGTAAAATTCCTCCTCGATTATTGACTATCTATTTGTTGTTGCACAGCATAATGCCAGTGCAAGAGAATAAAGCTTACTTTCAGCAGAATCAGCTCTGGACGTTAACACAATTGGTGCCTTTGCCCCGGCTATTACCGCACCGACTTTTGCATTTGCGAAATATATTAATGATTTATATAATACATTGCCTACTTCGATAGTTGGTACTAATAAAATATCTGCATTTCCCGCCACTTCACTATGAATTCCTTTGTGTTCGGCAGCCAGTGTTGATACGGCATTATCTAAACCTAACGGGCCATCTATAATACAATCAGATATTTGTCCTCGTTTATTCATCACAGTTAATAATGCTGCATCTAATGTAGCCTGCATTGCCGGATTAACTACTTCCACGGCAGCAATAGGGGCCACTTTAGGTATTTCTATTCCAATCGACCTCGCAAGGGAAACTGCATTCTTAATAATTTGTGCTTTCTGTTCTAAATCGGGAGCAATATTCATTGCAGCATCTGTTACAATCGTAAAACGATTGAAGCCTGGAACCTCAAATGCAGCAATATGTGATAAAACATTTCCAGTCCTAAGTCCATATTCCTTATTTAAGACTGCTTTTAAGAAAATATTGGTTGGAATATTACCTTTCATTAAGACATTTGCTTCTTTGTTAAAAACGGCCTTTACAGCTAATTCTGCAGCAGCAGCATTAGAATCGGCATTGATAACTTTTAGATAATTATTGCTAATGTTTTTCTGTTTTTTTAATTCAATAATAGAATTTATTTTTTCTTCATCACCAAATAGTATAAAAATGGCGAGATTTCGGTCTAATGCAGCTATAACCGCTTCAATGACTTCTAAATCTTCTGCAGCAGCAACTGCAACAGTGTTTGAACTTACTTGGGCTGCTTTGTTAATTAGTGAATCCAGCAACAAGTTGTCATCAACCCTTTCTCCTCTTACTGCAACTCCCATAATGTAATATGCAATTTCCGTGCCAAACAAACCCCCATGAAAACGCTTTATTATTCATTCTAAAGTGTGAAACATTTTTCATAATACGAAATTTATTGCATGCTATTCTTTTCAATGTTGCATTTTTCAAGCTTATAATATAAATTCCTCACAGACAATCCCAGCGTTTTCGCTGTCAATGTCTTATTTCCGTTTAAGCGAAGAAGTGTCTGCTTAATAATTTTCGTCTCATATTCATCCATCATATCTGATAAGGAACGGTCTATCACAAAGGAATCATTACTGTAGCTTAAAGAAGGTTCATTTGTGCTTTTTTTATTTTTTAACTCTGGTAGGTGATGAACATCAATAAGGAGCTCATAATAATTCATAAAAATAATCGCTCTGCCAAGAATATTTTCTAATTCTCGAACATTTCCTGGCCAGTCATAGTCCATTAACTGGTGTAACGCTGCCGGTGTGATTCCTTCAACGTTTCGTCCATAGTCCTGGCTTATTTTTTGAATAAGCCGCTCATTTAAAAGAGGAATTTCCTCTTTTCGCTTCCTTAATGGAGGGATATGGATTGGCATTCGATTTAAACGATAATATAAGTCTTCCCGAAAGGAGCTTTTAGCAATACCCTTTTCTAAATTGACATTAGTTGCTGCAATAATTCTTACATTAATGGAAATTGGCTTTGTTCCACCGACTCGGATAATTTCTTTTTCTTGAAGTACTCTCAGTAATTTTGCTTGTGTATTCACTGGAAGTTCACCAATTTCATCGAGAAAAATACTCCCATTATTAGCTTCTTCGAAAAAGCCTCTTTTTCCTCCTCTCATTGCACCAGAAAAAGCACCTTCCTCATAGCCGAATAGTTCACTTTCTAACAATGTTTCCGAAATTGCTGCGCAATTGACCCTGATAAATTTGTTATATTTACGGTCGCTTGCATTATGTATAGCATGGGCAAACAATTCTTTCCCGGTTCCTGATTCACCCCTAAGGAGAACGGTTGCAGGTGTTTTCGCTCCTAGTTTAGCTTGTTCAATCGCAAGCATCATTTCATCAGATTGAGCAATTATATCCTCAAAGGTGTATTTCGCTTCAAGCTTGCGGATCAGTTGTCGTGCGCGGTTCAATTCTCTATTCAGTGATTTTATTTCGGACATATCATGAATAACGCCAACACTGCCTTTTAATTTCCCTTTTACGATAATCGGGGCCACATTTACTATTACTTCTCGTTTGTTTGGCCCCACTCTCATCGGAACGCCGCGTACAGCTCTTCTGGTTTGCAACACCTTCATATGCATACTCTCCCCTTCAGAAATATCTGCTGTAGCTGGTTGACCAATAATCTGATCATGGGTCAGTCCAGTAATACGGGAGTATGCTGGATTAATAAGAATGCCTCTGCCATTTTCATCCACAACAGAAATTGCATCATCACTAGAATGGATAATGGCTTGCAACATGGTTTGAATTTCCTTTAAATCCGTAAGTTCCTCAGCAAGATTAACAACCTCAGTAATATCTTTAAAAACAGCAAACGCACCTATTAAGGTCCCATTTTCCTCGATAATTGGAATACGGGTCGTAATGATTTTTCTATCATTACTCAGAACCATTTCTTGGTTTGCTTCAATTCTTCTTGTTTCTAAAATTTGAGGCAGCCTTGTTGTTGGAACAACATCAACAACAAATTTCCCAATTGCCTGTACACTCTTTACACCCATGATTTCTTGTGCCCGTTTGTTGAATAAAATGACCTTTCCGTACTTATCAATAACAATCATTCCATCATTTGCAGCATTAAAGATTAGTTCCTGCTGGTAGGATTCATTTTTGTGCTTTTCAATTAGCTCCTCTTTTTCTTGCATAATTTTTGCGACCAGAAATGCAACGCTTCCTGGAATCAGAATGGTATTTTGACTTTTAGCTTTTCTAAGTTCTTGGAAAACAGTATCGTTTCCTGTTACTTCAATGATAATATCAATAGAACCTGCTAAAAATGATCGCCAGTCTTCCCCTGTTTTTATCCCCTCTTCTTGTGCGAATAAAATCCCCGGTGCATCCAAGTTCCGATCAATTACCACACTGACTTTTAATACTTCAGATTCTTTTAAAATTTTTAAGATTGCCGTACCACCTTTACCAGCACCAACAATCATGACATTTTGCATTTTTTCTACCCCTTTAAGAAATTTTTTTCATATCATCTTAAGAAAAATATGCAACTTTTTTCATATCTATTTTATAACCAATCACAATCCTTGACAAATTTTATCTATATAATAATATTTTGATGAGATATAATCTAAATATGACATGATATTACAGTAAAATTTGAAACTGGAAGGATTTATTTATGAAGCGAATAATTGCCCTCATCATAGTATTGATTCCTGGAATTTTGGCTGCTGTTGGTATTAAATTAATGCGTGATATGTTATTCGGGATTTTACAAGCTCCATTCCCTAATTTATTGTTGCAATTTCTAGCTGGGTTTATCTTTTTTGTCGGCGGTCTAGGGTTTGTGGCAGGATTTATCTTTCATCGAGACCGAAAAAGAAGCAAGGTTCAAAAAAGGTTTAAAAATACAAAATAAAAAGAGGCCTCTACGGTCTCTTTTCATATTGTTTTCGTATTTTTAAAGCTTTGACTGGATCATCCGTAATAAACGCCGTGCAATTAATATTAAAAAGGCGATGCATATCCATCTCTTTATTTACAGTATATGGCCGTACGGCAATCCCATTATTTATTGTATTTATGATAACATCATCAGAAATGACTGAATATTTTGGATGGATCCCCTTTGCTCGGATCGCTTGGGAATAAATCCATGGCATGTATATGCCTTCAAGAAAAAGAGGGGCTATTTCAATTTCAGGTGCTAGGCTATAACTATAGACAATACTATAGTGATTGAAAGAGGAAATAATAATCCGATCGATTAAATCAAATTTCCTGACAAGTTGAATGACTTTTTCTTCCATCCCCTTATAGGGAAATAGCGCATTCTTTAATTCAATATTACATAATAATCTATTGGAAGTAAGCCACTCAAGAACTTCAGTTAATGCAGGTATAGGTTCTTTTTTGCTTTTTAGATTGGCGTTCAATTTCCGAAGATCTTTATATAAGAAATCTTTTACAAACCCGTTCCCGTTCGTTGTTCTGTCTACTTTTTCATCATGAATGACAACTAATTCGCCGTCTTTTGTTAACTGAACATCCAATTCCAACCCATCTGCACCTGCTTTTTCTGCTTCACAAAAGGCTCCTAATGTATTTTCTGCAAAAGAAGCCGAATAGCCACGGTGCGCAAAAATCTGAGTCATATTTTCACTTCCCAACTTTCTAATTGGAGGAATATCAAATGAAACCTTTACAGTTATCACCAGAAACAGCAATAAAGCTATCCCAAAAGTTAAATGTGCCTATAGAACAGATTATGCATATGCCCCAACATATTCTCATCCAAAAACTGATGGAATTGGAGAAAGAGGAGAAAAAACAACATAAATAAAAACCAGCTTTAAGTGTTAAAAAAAAGGCTGTGTTAATCTTGGCTGTTGATTTCCGCTTCAGGCGCTTCGCTTTCCGCGGGCGGTCAGGGGAGCCTTCTCGGCGCTAAGCGCCTGCGGGGTCTCCCCTGATCCGTCCTCCCGCAGGAGTCTTCGCAACTTCCGCTCCAATCAACTTGGCTATAAAATCAACAATGACCTTTAACACGGCCTAAAAAAAAGCCTTCAATTCTTTCGATGAAGGCTTACAATTAATTATTATTTCAAGATGCCTTGTGTTCAAGCCTCAATTTATCCGCAACCATGGCAATAAATTCAGAATTGGTCGGTTTTGCCTTAGACATGCTGTGGCGTCCTATCAACGTTTTACCTTCGTTATTATCGTACCATTCCGATAAATTCATCGCAATCTCAAACGAAAATTCATCGGAATAAGGAGGCGCTAAAATTGGCGCAATATCAATTCAAAAAACGCAGCAAGATACGTAATAATTTCGACCTCGGACAGTCTATCGAAAAATTTCTTCAAGCGTGACGACTCGAAAATAAATCGCCTAAAACGATTAAAACGTATGGTCAAACGCTTAGCAAGTTTATGGAATGGATAGAATCCGAAGGTTCGCCGGAAATAACATCGGACACCATACGCAATTACATTCGCTATATGAGCGAGGAAAAAGAAAAGTGGAGCGATCACCCGACGAACCCAACGAAAGGAATCGGAATATCACCTCGTACAATTAATAATATTATCCGTGTCCTGCGTGTATTCTTTAATTTTCTCGTAGGCGAAAGAATTATTTCGGAAAATCCGGCGGCCGGCGTCAAGTTACAGAAGGAACAAAACGATACTTTCGAAATATTTACGGACGAGGACGTTATCAAAATATTATCCGCGCCAAATAAGAAAATGTATACGGGCTTTCGAGACTACGTAATGATGCTCGTTTTAATCGACACCGGGCTTCGCATTGGCGAGTTGACTAGTATAAAAAGAGGAGACGTTAACTTTCAGAACCGCCAAATCATTATTCATGCGGAGAACTCGAAAAAGAATGAAACACGCGTAGTCCCTATTTCGCAGAAAACAGGTAAGGAACTTGCGGAGCTGACCGACTTTATTAACGGTGATGACAACGATTATGTATTTCTAACCCAGTTCGGTGAACGATACCTAGCCGATACATTCGCTAAGATGCTTAAGAAATACGGTAAGAAGGCCGGCATTCAGAACGTGAGGATATCACCCCACACTTTCCGGAATTACATGGCGGTCAAATTTCTTAAGTCGAAAGGTGATCCGTTTACATTAATGAGGATACTCGGACATAAAGACATTTCGATGACCAACCGCTACATTAAATATAGTGACGTTGATATATCGGAGCTGTTTGAGATGTCCAGCCCGGTAATGAATCTGATTGATTCCGGGAACAATCGGAAGCGCGGAAGGTTGAAGTTTATTTAATAGAAGAAAGCCGTCCTTATTGGGCGGCCTTAATCAAAAAACGCATTAACTGAAATATCTCCGTCCTCACTATCCGCTTCATACCACTCGGTGTTTTCATACTCTGAAAGTTGCGCACCGCCTAAATTTAGCTTTTTCGAAAGACCTTTCGTAATAGTTTCAGCTTGTGCTTCCGAAATGCCGTGTACATCTACGGTTATGTTAGGTTGGACTCCATACTCCGAAACAAAATAATCTTGGAAGTCACCCAATGAATCTGCACTCCCTTTTCCGGAACCTTCACTCGTTGCAATTAGCGTAATAATGATCGAAGTAATTGCGATAATACCTACGGATAATAAAATAACGACGTTCTTATTTAACTCGTTAACCTTCGCCAACATTAACCGTACCCCCTTATTAATCTATACGTCTAGTCCCATAAAAGATTCATATTTCCAGTAAAAAATTCCCAGATTAAGTTGTATTCAATCTGTATAACTATGCGTTTTCGGGTTAAAAAGCCCCAACTCAATGTCGAGTCTAATATATTTTGTTTTATAAGTTTGCCACGCTGCAAACATGAAGCGCCAGGCTATCGACTTAGCGAAATTTATTATATGCTAGAGTATATTGTGGATTTTCTTGTTGAACTACCATGAAAATAAACTTC
>NZ_JAGGQY010000059.1:0-29197 GCF_018613105.1 Bacillus sp. ISL-77 | reverse complement strand
GCCCGGATCATTTCCCATTTATCGGTGTTAAAGGATCCGGAATGGGTGCGCAAGGTATCCGTAAGAGCCTTGAATCGATGACGCGTGTAAAAGTAACTGTATTAAATCTTGCTGAGTAATATAAATTTGTAAAATTGTAACTTTAATTCCTAATAGAGGGGTCCTTGTTGGCCCTTCTTTGTTAATTTCCTTTGGAAGCTTTAAAAGCAATTTGCGTTGCATTGGCCCCAGCAAGTCCAGGGGTCCCACCAAATAAAAGGAGTTGGAAGATTTATGAAGAATACTAATAGCCTTACTATAGAGGAATTAGAAAGACGAATTGCTCATTTTGAGGATCGTCTTAAGGATTTTATTATTACCGAGGAACAAATTGAGTTTATCAAAGAAAGGTTAAGGGATCTAAAAAACGCTAAAAATCCTTTTCAAATAAGCTAAAAAAGATACTCTTGAAAATAAGTCAGTAATTGATTATATAGATGAAAATGGTAAGACATCTCAATATTTTGTATAACAAATTTAATCCACACCTAAAAAACATTTTAAAGCGGAAACATGCATTATCAATCTTTCTGGCTCGATTTTTTGTAAATAAAAAAGAGGTGAGTAGATTGAAAACAAAACAAGAAATACTTGAAGAGTTGAAAACAGAATTGCTACGGATTGGTTCAACCAACCAAAGGGATTATGATTTGTTGAAGAAGAAAGGACAAGTTTTTAGTACAACCATTTGTCGCAGGTTAAAGTTAAGCTGGCCTGAAGTCGTCAATCAAACTGGATTAAAGTTTTTTTCTACATAGAAAGAATTCGTAAAAAATAAACTTTGTTTAACGAGATCAAAGGATTCTATCAATAAGGAATACTTTATTATTATCACAAGTTATATAAATTTATATTCATCTATTATTAAAAATTTGGGTTTTACATAAAGAGTGTAGCCTATTTTCTTTTTCAACAATCGGGCGCAAGAATTGAACAAAAATGGACTGTTTCAGCAGTCCATTTTTCTTGGTCTTTAATCCGATAAATGGCAGGTTTGTTCAATAAGAAAGTAGAATATTATAGGTTAATTTGCGGGTGTATTATATATTCATCTTTAATTTATATAATTAAGCTTGTCGGTAATTAATTAGGAAAAATAATATTCTAAATAATTTTTCTATTATTTTTAACTAACGGAATTGTTTTATTATTCAGATATGTTATAATAGACCGATCTAAAAAAGAAAAGAGTGTTATAATGCGTAAGCATAAAAAATCATTTGAAGAGTTAATAAAAGAGAATAAGCTAGAATTACTTAAAGATAAACAAGCAATCGAAAAAATTGAAAAGCGTATAGAAAAACGCCATGAGGTTAAAAAGCTAGCTTAATATAGCTAGCTTTTTTATGTTTTATGAACTATTTTACATAATCAGTGAATTTTAGGAACTGGATAGATTTTAAAAACGTTAATAAACCAACTTTTCGTTCGCTTCACAATTTCTCTATTATGCATGATTTTATACATCGTTAATAAATCAACGTTGTTTTTTCTTTCTTCAGCAATCGGGCGCTTTAATTGAGGAAGGATCACAGAAATGATCAAAATTTTTTATTAAAAAATGATACAATTGAATATATTAAGAGCGTGTTTTGATCAATCTTTTTTTCAAAACACGCTCTTTCTTTTTGTGCGTTTATCAAGGTTATTCGTATCAATTTCTACCTTTAATTTCTGAATTAAGAAAAAGTTTAAGTTCAACAGAAAACATATTGAGTGTTTTTGAAACATTAATGATACGATTGTATTTGCCAGACTAATCGTTGCCGTACTGTCATTTACATAAAAATAGGAGGGTAATGTTTTGACATTTATTCCAAAGCAACAGCGTGATAAGGTGAGTTCTTATAAAAATCTACGTTCTTTATACGAGCAAAACATCACGGTGAACAGTATTTCAGAAACTATGGATACGTGTAATCTTCATGACGATGCCGAAATGATTCAAAGGATGATGGTTATAAAAGACTATGATGTTTTGGGTGTTGAAGATAACGGAATCGTCATTGGTTATGTAGTAAGAAATGAATTGAAGGAAGGATCCTGTAAAGAATATTATCGGAGTTTTAGTCCGACGGAACTTGTCTCGGAATCAACACCACTTATCGATACGTTATTTTTTTTAAAAGAGATAGAAAGAATATTTATACTAGAAGGAAATAGGGTAACAAAAGTTGTGACACTAGCCGATCTCCAGAAACCTCCGATTCGAATGTTATTATTTGGGTTGATTTCATTATTAGAGATGCACCTTTATCGGATTATTAATCATTATTTTCCTGAAGATACCTGGAAGACACATTTAAGTACCAATCGAATTAGCTTAGCTGAGGAATTATTTTCTCTTAGAAAGTCACAAAATGAAGCGATTCAATTAAGTGATTGTCTACAGATTTGTGATAAAAGAGACATTGTCCTTAATGAGAAACAATTAAGGGAACGTTTGGGTATTGAAACAAAAAGCAAGGGTAACCATTATTTCAAACAATTAGAAAAATTAAGAAACAACTTGGCGCATTCCCAGAATATTAATACCCAAAATTCTTGGGATGAAATGTTCTTGTTAATTGAACAGACTGAGAAATTATTAGGAGCATGTGAAAAGATATGATTTTGAATTTCTACAGAAAGTGTTTCAAGTGGTATGTAAAAGATTAATAAATACAAGGTGAAGGTAATGGGTTAAGTTGTAACAACATCAATATTAGTGGAAAAACTGTAGGTAAGAATCCTACAGTTTTTTATTTAAATCCTCAGAAAAAAGCTGACTTCAAAAGATCACAATTTAGTGATTTGAAATCAGCTTTTTTTATCGTATTTAAGAACTTCATAGTCTATCCAATCCTATTTACTGAGTATTATTTTTTCGTCTTTTCATTTGATTTTTATTATTTTTATTTTCCTCATCTAAAGAAGAATTTTCATTATTGTGAGAAGCTTCATCTTTTACAATAGCTGCTGAAACCGGTACATAACTTTCACTTTCATTCTCCTTAAGAACAGGAGAATCTGTTAGCGTCCCGCTCGCTTTTTCATTTTTACTGGCAGATGATTCTGGTTTGTTTTTTTCACTTTGAACCGCGAGGGAACCTGTGCGTTTTTCGCGGGTTTCTTGCTTTTTATCCTCATTCATTATGGTTGCAATATCGGGATTTCCTTCCACAATCAAAATATTGGGACTTTCCGTAATAACTTCTTCTTGCCCTACAACGGCCAATTGGGTGACCAGTTTCTTTTCTTCCATCGGCGAGGGGATAGAACGCTCAATCCGCGCTTCTTCTTTTCTAATGATATCCTGTACCTGCTTTGTTTCTTGAATTTTTCGCTTGCCTACAATCACTTCTTCAACGATTACCGGTCTTTTCGTTACTTCTATTCGTTCTTCCATAATGGGGATACGAATAATTTCATCCGCTGTAAACGGGCTGCCATCAACCTTTCCATTAATGACAGGACGGCGCTCTACATATATTTCTTCTCGAATAAGTGGAACTTGCACTGTTCGCTGTTCTTCAACTATTTCTTTATGGAGCTGTAATTCGCCTACTTGGACACGCTCTTTTATGATATCAAGCTGTTCTTCACGGAGTTGGACGGCGCTTGTATTTTCAGTCTCATATCTTTCAGTCTCATAGTGTGCTTTATTAACAGAGCTGTCGTAAGTTCCATTCGTATCAACCAGCAAAATCATTTTCCCTTTATTAATTTCCTCTTCACACAGTTTTGATGTAAATACTGGTAGTCCTCTTTCAATAAGCCTGTTCGACAGAGTGTTTACCTTTCCTCCGCCCATTCCTGCAGTCATTATGGTAAAAAAGCTGTCCATCATAACACCTGCTAAGGTACTCACTTGTATATCCGCTTCTACCATGACTCCAGTGTGTGAAATGACCAATGGAATGCGACTTCTATTTTCGGCCACTACCATCATATCTGTTTCACGATGCCCCTGACGTTTCAATTCTTCAATCGCATACAAGACTTCTTGCTCTGAATTAAAGGTTCCAACGATTCTTTTTTCCATACTCATTCTATCATACCTCCTAAAATATAGTTAATGTGGAATATAAAGTACATCCGCATTTATAGTATATCTACCCGAGAGGTATACACTTGAAACATTTAAAAATAGAAATGAAGTATAATATTTTGTTAAAAAAATATGAGGTCTACCGAAAAAACAAGTCAAATATGCACATTTCTAAAGCTAAACTTGTTTAATTTAAGATAAAAAAGGAAGAAAAAACCATCCACTTAATTTATAATAATAACAAGGAGGGGTTTATTTGATAAAAAAGGCTTTAATGTTAGTTCTTTTTTCTTCTGTTCTGATTACTAAAATATCGTTAATAAAAAAGACAGGTATGAATCTATCAAAATAGATCACACCTGCCATTTTTTTATTGCAAGAAGTTATTTTTAAATAACCCTAAATCACAAATGAGTCATAGGATTTATAAAGATAACGTTCTATAAACTCAGCTAATCCATCATTTTCGTGGTGTCCTGTAACAAAATCAGCTGCTAATTTAACCTCTTCGCTGGCGTTCCCCATTGCCACACCAGTACCGACATGACGAAGCATCTCTAAATCATTGGGTCCGTCTCCAATCGCTACAACTTCATTTGGACTAAATCGATAGGCGCGAAGTAAGCTTTTTATAGCAGACCATTTGGAAACATTAGGAGCAACCAATTCAAACCCGTCATTCCAATTGATGACTTCTGCTTCCTTTTTAAAGAAAGCGGATAATTCAGGACGTGGTGCACCTGTTCGAACACTATATTTAAGAACATCTTGATAATTTGCCTGTCTTAAATCTCCAATATATCGTGGCGGAATTTGCCCAACTTTTGTCCAATAATCGATTTCTTCATTTGTTTCCTTACAATAAAGCCCATTTGCTGTATGGATCATAACATTACAAGGATATTCAGCGGTCAATTGGTGGAATCGTTCTTCGTTCAGTCGGACGGTTTTCATTTGCAATGCTCTTCCTGTCTCTGCATCGTGGATTGTTGCACCATTCAAACAGATCATTGGAGTTCGTAATCCAATTTCTTTATGGTAGGGAGCGGTTACTTCATAGTGTCGACCAGTAGCTAGAAAAACCTTGACTCCCTGATTTATGAGTGTATAAATGGCTTCCATATTTCGGCGGGATATGTTGTTTGAGGCGTTTAGTAGTGTACCATCCATATCAATAAATATTGCACGCACATTCATTTTTACTGCCTCCTCATTCGTTGATAAAGCAAGCATATCATCTGAATATTAAAGCCTTGTAAAATCTGTGTGCAGATTAAATAAAGTTTTGTATCATACATTCAATAATTGTCGATTAAAATGCTTTTTCCTGTTAATTGAAATGCGTTCCATCCCACTGATTGGTTTATAAGAGTAAGGATAATGAGCCCAAATAATAAAATTAAAAAGAAACGATATCTCTTTAAGTTATTCATCCCATCGCTACCCAAATAATATATGAAAATATGAGAGACATTAACATTGCGGATGCGTTGCGAGAATAGGCAAAACTACGCCCGAATATCTTTTGTTCCATAAATTATCTGGAGTAGTAAGCATTAATGTGGACTGCTGCACATTCCCATTTTAGATAAGGAATAATAACAATTTTTCTGCAGAAAATACTTCTATTAAATTCAAAGTAGGAGTGAATATATGGAACAAACACTTTATGAAAAAGTTGGCGGAGAAGAAGCGATTGCAAAAGTTGTGGACTATTTTTACTCCGAGTTGGTTCTTAAGGATGAGACAGTTAATCATTTTTTTAAAGAAACGGATATGGAAAAACAACGAGCTCATCAGTCAAAATTTATTAGTTTTGCATTAGGCGGTCCAAATCAATATTCTGGTCAATCTATGGCAAAAGCTCATCAAGGAATGAATCTCCAACCAGCCCATTATAATGCTATTGTAAAACATCTTCACGATGCTCTTGCTCACTTTGGAGTGAATGAAATAGATATAGATACAGCTTTAACTCAAGTAGCTTCACTAAGAGACGATATTTTGTATCAATAACTGGTATTCTGCTAACGGATCCAAGAAGGGAAGATCGAGCTGCCACGAAGGTAGCTTTTTCTTTTTAACAATGGAAGTTTGGACGTTTCTTTCTTAAGAATATTGTTAATCTCCGTGCCTGGCACGACCCGGAGAATGTTCTTCACGAAATTTTTACTTTCTAAACTCATTTAACCTTTCGTAGGTTTCAAGTAAGAAATCATAAAACAATGCTTCGGTCGGGAGCAGTTGACGTTGTGTCGGGTAGATGACACCGACTGTGCGTGTGAGACTCGTATCTGATATGGGAATCACGACAGTGGACCGTGGTATGTTATCTACCAATGTCATCTCTGGCATCAACGCTACCCCTAAGCCAGCAGACACTAACCCTTTTAATGCATCAATATCTTTCCCTTCGAAAGCGATTTGTGGTGAAAAACCTGCATTCTTACATGCTTGAACAACCTGTTCGCGAAATACAAATCCTTCAGGCAGGACACAAAATGGGTCATTTCTTAAATCCCGTAACCGAATCGATTCCCGATCAGATAATGGATGATGAAGAGGGATGAGGGCAACGATATTTTCTGTAAATAACGTAGCTCCTTTAATTAGCCGAAACGAGTAATGGGTATTGATTTGGGCGTAGATAACCTGGCAACTATCATCGATAACACGGGGCTAAAGCCTCTGCTTATCAAGGGCAAATGGTTAAAATCGATCAATCAATATTATAACAAATTAAGAGCGAAATACATGAGTATCCTTTGAAATGGTAAAGGACCAAAGGAACGGAAGTTTAACAGCAAAAGATTAACTTCATTAGACCGAAAAAGGAACAATCGAGTCATGGATTTTTTACATAAGGCCAGCGCAAAAGTGGTGGAGATTGCGAAAGAAAGATCCATAGATACGATCATCATTGGAAAAAAAAAGGGTTGGAAGATGGAGGTTGATATGCAAAAGACTAGTAAACAAACCTTCATACAAATCCCATATACCACTTTCATAGGAATGATTCGATACAAATCAGAGCGACATGGAATTCAATTCATTGTTCGAGAAGAAAGCTACACCTCCAAGTCTAGTTTCTTGAATCATGACCCGATTCCAACTTACGGGGAAGAGCACCAAACTAATTTTAGCGGGTATAGAAGCAGTCGAGCTTTTTACAAAATCAAAGGTTCTAAGATTTTGATCCATGCCGATGTGAATGGAGCTTTTAATATTGTCCGTAAACATACCAATGATGTCTTCGAAGGACTGGAGAGAAAACAGTTCCTCCAATCCCCACGAAAAATAATCATCATAAAGAAGAGAAATGCAAAGCTGAAGACCTCGGTCTGATGTAGTAGCGGGACTTGTGGTAGCCCTCGTAAAGACAATGCGGCTTTAAAGCCTATTCTTTCGAAACCCCTAGCTTCAGCTATGGGGATACTCATCTATCAATCGTTTACTTATCTGTTATTTTAAGTAAAGTGGAAGCAATAGTCGTTTGATTTTTGTTAATTGGACAAACTGAGAACATATTAGGAAAATGTGAAAAGATAGGAAATTTTTATATCGAAAAAAATAATCGATATATCTATTGCTTTATCAATGTATATCGATTAAAATTTATCGTAATAGCGAAGGAATGGGGGGCTGGTATGTCAGGTATAAAAAAGCAAGACATTCTAACAATCCTTACATTTGTGAGTCGTAAGGATATAAGCAGGGAAGACTTGCTTGGGGAACTTAGTGAGGAAATCTTTAATTTCGATACAATCATTGAGCATTTGCTTAACGAAGAAATGATTGTAAATAGAAAAGGGATGCTTTCAATTACTGAAAAAGGTTTAAACCAAGCACGCCACTTTCACGAAAAAAAATCTCATCAAAGGAAGCAAGGAAAAAAGAAGCCTGGAAAACGAAGGGGACTTATTCAAATAGCAGTCCTCCAGCTGCTTAAGGAGGAGCCGCGACATGGCTATGAAGTGATGAAGCTGCTGGAAGAGCGGAGTAAAGGTGTGTATTCTCCGAGTGCAGGAACAATTTATCCAGCTTTGCAGGATTTATCCGAAAGAGGTTTGATCTCAATTGATGAACAAACAGATAAAAAAGTATGCACGTTAACTCCTGATGGCTTGGAATTTCTGTCAGAGACGGTTGACGATGAAGATCAGGTGTTTTGGGAGGAATGGCGCCTTCATTTAATGTGGAAGCAATCGAAGGAAGCTGGATTACTGCGCGAAGAGATGGATAAATTTCAATTGGAGTTTCAATACGCAGTAAGTAGAGTATTGCACGAGCCTTCACTTGCACCAGAACTTGCCGAAATCATTAAGAGCGGAAGTGCTCACTTGATTCAGTGGTCAAACAAGAAGTGAGAAAACATATCAAACGAATACCTAAGTAGAAAGTTTTCAGCGCTACAAGGTACAGGACAGATTTATGGAGAAGATTAGAACTAATAGGAGGAAATTTTCATGGATATCATCGATATTATCTATTCTCGACGTAATATAAAAAATTTCAAATCAGATCCGGTCACTATAGAGCAAATCAGCAAATGGCTGGAAGCCGGCACAATGGCTCCCAATCATAAAATGACCGAACCATGGGAAGTGTATATGGTTGGTGCGGAGACAAGAGAAAAGTTAAACCACAAAACCAATTTCTTCCATGCACCTGTTGTACTTGCCATTTTATCCAAACACGGTGCCAATGAAATTGAAAAAATAGAAAACGCACATGCTACGGCCTGCTTTGTACAAAATTTTAATTTAGCCGCTTGGGCAGAAGGGGTTGGAACATTCTGGTCATCCATGGGGGGTGCTCCGAAAAACCGTGAAATTCTAGGTGTTCCGGATGAGTATGATGTGATCGGGATCTTTGGTGTAGGGTATCCAGAAGAAATCAATGAACCAAAAGAAAGGACTCCTATTCAAGAAAAAATAAAGTACCTTTCTTAAAAAAGAAAATTAAAAAATACGAAGCAGAGAAAATCACGTTTCTCTGCTTCTATTTTTTATTGATAACAAAAAACCGGCCCTAAGGTAACCCTGGGATCTAATCCGATTTTGTCAGCTTAAAGGAATATTCCTCATAATTCCCCCAACAGCGAAGATAAATAGACTTACAAAACTAACTGCTTTTCAATTGACGGGATCTTTATTACTCATTTGAGTGGATAATGTCGCCAATAAGCCCGATTGGAAACATTTTTGGCCCCATTTACCGAGATAATATCGCCAATAAGCCTGATTGGAAACATTTTTGGCCCTTTTTACCGGGATAATGTCGCCAATAAGCTCAATTGGAAACATTTTTGGCCCTTTTTACCGGGATAATGTCGCCAATAAGCCTGATTGGAAACATTTTTGGCCCTTTTTACCGGGATAATGTCGCCAATAAGCTCTATTGGAAATATTTTTGGCCCCATTTACCCAGATAATGTCGCCAATAAGCCTGATTGGAAACATTTTTGGTCCTTTTTTTTGGAGTATTGTCGCCAATGAGGTAATTATTACCATTAAAGAGGTGCGCTTGTTCATAATAAATCAACAACGTAATTTAACAAAGCCTTTCTTTAAAGAAGCACCACATAAAATAGACTCTTTTACGAGTTTTACATAATATGGTATAATTACAATTGATTTAGAAGTAAAAATAAGTGCGGTATAAACACCACTCAAAAATATTCGAATAGCCATGCAAATCGGATGAATAGTAAAAAAGGAGAAATAACAATGCCAAAACAATTTTGGATTAACTTGCCGGTAAAAGACATCAATAAATCAAAAGAGTTTTATAGCAAAGTAGGATTTATGGTTAATGAGCAACATGGCAATAGCGATCAAGCGCAATTAATTATCGGGGATCATAATGCTACGGTTATGCTTTTTCCAGTTTCTACTTTCGAAAACTTTACCAGACAGGTAATTGTTGATACAAAGCAAGCTACGGAAGTATTGCTATCCGTGGATGCCGACAGCAGAGAAGAAGTAGATGTAATGGCAAAGAATGCAGTAGAGGGTGGCGGTACAATATTTGGAGAGCCTTCAGAGAGCCAAGGATGGATGTACGGCTGCGGTTTTACTGATTTGGATGGTCATCGGTGGAATGTATTGTATATGGATATGAGCAAAATGCCGAAAGAATGAGATAGGATTATAAAGGAAATATTCTGCGCCGATAAGAGTATTTTTGAATAATCCATTGTAGCGGATGCCTTCTGCGATACGTCCGCCTGCGTTGGGCCATCCGCCTTTTCCTTATTTGTTAACGTGAATTTTCAATATAGTTTACGACATCTCCCACCGTTTGAAGCGTCTCTGCAACTTTGTCGCTAATTTCGATTGCGAATTCATCTTCAATTTCCATCGTCAGGTTCACCATATCAAGCGAATCAGCTTCGAAGTCATCTTTGAATGATGCTTCCGCTTTGATATTCTCCATTTTCACACCCAGTTGGTCTGCAATAATAGGTTTTAACTTTTCAAATGTAGTCATTGTGACATCCCCCTAAGTATTTCATAACCTCCATTATAACAACCAATATCGGAACGGAAAACATAAAAGTATTGCCAATATCCGGAGGACATATTATCAAATGGAAGTCAATGCTAAAAACACTTTGGTTGATGATATAGGTTTTGGTAGTATGATTAATTGTGAAGGAAAAGAAAATCAAATAGACAAAAGATTTGATATAAAAAGAGAGGAACTTTAGATGAATACCTCATTAGAAATGCTGATCCATTTATTTGAACGAGCTGCCTTGCTCTTGATTTGTCTGTTCTTTATGATTCGGATCCCGAGATTTAAGGAATCTCTTCAAAAAGACCAGCATTCTCCCACCGAGCGTGTGGTCATTACCCTTGTGTTTTGCTTATTTGCCATATTTGGTACATATTCAGGGATTAATGTCGAAGGATCGCTTGTGAATGTCAGGATCATCGCTGTCGTTTCAGGTGGAATCCTGTTTGGACCTTGGGTAGGAATTATTACCGGGATTGTTTCAGGAGTCCATCGATATTTAATAGATATTGGTGGACCCACTTCGATCCCATGTCTTATTACAAGCATTTTAGCGGGAATTGTTTCGGGTTATATTAACCGAAGAGTGAAGAGGTCCTTGCGTTGGATTTATGGAATAGCAGCCGGAATGTTGTCTGAAATTTTGACGATGGTGCTGATTCTTGCGATGGCGAATCCATATGAACTAGGTTTGGACATTGTTTCTAAAATCGCCTTCCCGATGATTGCAGGAGAGGTTAACATTGGCCTAATTGTTTTGCTTGTGATGAGCGTCGAAGGTGAAAAGGAATTGATTGCAGCGAGACAGGCAAAGTTAGCCTTAGATATTGCAAACAAGACATTGCCATATTTTCGATCTGTTAATTTTGATTCTTTGAAGAAGATTTGCCGTATTATAAAAAATGATATCAAGGCCGACGCCGTTGCGATTACAGATACGCATAATGTGCTTGCTTATGTTGGCTTTGGTGAAGAACGATATGTAATCGGGCAGGAAATCATTAGTGATTTGACAAAAGAGGCGATTCACAGCGGGAAATTCATTATTCGGAATCAAGTGGCCGATCACCCTACACCCCAAATTCACTCCCTGCTCATTGTTCCCTTTGAGGAGCATGGCGAGGTGACGGGAACACTTAAAATCTATTACCGCAAAGCCTATAAAATGACCTATTCGCTGCAAACGATGGCCATCGGACTATCGCAAATCATCTCCACACTTATGGAGGTTTCCCGGATTGAACAAATTAGGGAAGCTGCGAACAAGGCGGAGCTGAAGGCGCTCCAAACGAAGATTAATCCGCACTTTTTATTTAATGCCCTAAATGCAATTGCCTCCACCACACGCAGAAATCCGGACAAGGCACGCGAGTTGATTATTAATCTTTCAGGCTATATGCGTTACAATTTAGAAATTAGTGATGAATTGATTGATATCCATAAAGAATTGGAGCAAGTCCGTGATTACGTTGAAATAGAGAAGGCGCGTTTTGGCAACCGGTTAACGGTAGAATACGATATTGACGAAGTAAATGTAAATATCCCGAGCCTGCTTATCCAGCCTTTGGTCGAAAATGCCATTATCCATGGGATCTTAACGATAAAGGGCCCAGGGGTGGTGACGATTGCGGTTAAGGATATGGGAAATAAAATAAGAATTAGTGTGAAGGATACGGGGGCTGGAATTAGCGAAGATGTCATTCAGCATTTGCTGCATGATGATGTACCGGCCAACAAAATCGGTTTGTACAATGTTCACCAGCGAGTGAAACTCATTTATGGTCATGGATTGGTCATTCACCGCTTGTCACCAGGAACAGAAGTTTTTTTTGATATCGTAAAGGAGAACCTATGAGAGCGATTATTGTGGAAGATGAAGTTCCAGCTCGTGAAGAACTGGAGTATTTAGTGGAAGCCTATAGTGAAATTGAAGTGACTAATTTCTTTGATGATGGCTTAGATGTTTTAAAATTTTTGCAGGAGCATGAAATAGATGTAATCTTTCTAGATATTAATATTCCTTCCTTAAATGGCATGTTGTTAGCGAGTACCATAAGTAAATTTACAAAAAGGCCTTATATTGTCTTTACCACTGCCTACAAAGAGCATGCAGCACAAGCCTTTGAACTTGAGGCCTTTGATTATATTTTAAAGCCCTATGACGAGAAGCGGATTGCTGGGATGTTAAGCAGGTTGGAATCTGCCTTTAAACGAGATCACGTCGAAATAACGCTCCCGAATAGAAACCTTAAATCTCATTTGAATTCTCAGGGACAGCAGAGAGAAATCCCTTCGAAGGCTACTGGTCGGATCAATTTGAAAAAGAATGATAAAATTATCGTAACAGATGTGAATGATATCTATTACGCGATAGCAAGTGAAAAAGTGACATTGGTGTACACCCAGCAGGAGGAGTACACCATGCCGATGAGCATAACAGAATTTGACTCCCTTCTACCAAAGGATATTTTCTTTCGCTGTCACCGTTCGTATACAGTTAACTTGACCAAAATCCGTGAAATTGTTCCATGGTTTAATCAGACCTACATGTTGCGTCTGAAAGATCTTACAGCGGAAATTCCGGTAAGCCGAAGCAAAGTGAAAGCGTTTCGACAAATTATGCATCTATAACCTCCATTCATTCCGAATAATAGGCATCTCGTTCTGAAATCGGTTTCTTTCTTTTTTTCGATGCTATGATGATGATGTAAACAAAATCAATTTAAGATATTTGATGTTGAACATGATCATTTTTATATGGGAGAAAAGAGGAGACCGCAATGAAATCAAATACAGATCGTCGATGGCTGATTGTGTTAGGAACTATTATCGTACAGATGGGTTTAGGTACCATCTATACGTGGAGTCTTTTTAACCAGCCGTTAGTAGAACTCTTTCATTGGAAGTTAAATTCAGTTGCTATTACTTTTTCAATTACGAGCTTCGCCTTGGCATTCTCTACTTTATTTGCCGGGAAGCTACAGGATAAATGGGGGCTTCGCCGTGTAATTGGTTGTGCAGGTCTTGTGCTGGGAGCAGGCTTAATCCTTAGTTCCCAGGTATCGTCATTATGGATGCTTTATATTTTAGTAGGGGTTGTCGTTGGGGCAGCAGATGGTACTGCTTACATCACTTCCTTATCCAATCTAATTAAGTGGTTTCCGGAGAGAAAAGGACTTATTTCTGGAATTTCTGTTGGTGCGTACGGTACGGGAAGTTTGTTATTCAAGGTCATTAACGGTTCACTTATCCAATCTGTTGGGGTGTCCCAAGCCTTTTTTTACTGGGGAGTAATTGTTATGATTTTGGTTGTGGGTGGTTCATTCCTTGTCCGGGAAGCAAAAATGAGTCATGAGCCGCAAACTGTTGGTGGCAGTATCCAAAAAGATTATACAGTTAAAGAAATGCTTAAAACGAAGCAAGCCTATCAATTATTCTTTATTTTCTTTACAGCCTGCATGAGTGGTTTATTCTTGATTGGGATCGTGAAGGATATTGGTGTTCGATTGGTAGGACTTGATATTGAAGCAGCAAGTAATGCTGTGGCATTGGTTGCCATCTTTAATACAAGCGGGCGCATCATTCTCGGGGCCTTATCAGATAAAGTGGGCCGTTTAAGAGTGGTATCAGGTGCACTTCTTGTCACAGCTGCAGCAGTAACAGTATTAAGCTTTGTGCAACTTAATTATGCCTTGTTCTTTATCTGTGTCGCAGGGATTGCCTTTTGTTTTGGCGGTAATATTACGGTATTCCCTGCAATTGTAGCTGATTTCTTTGGCTTGAAAAATCAGAGCAAAAATTACGGAATCATATATCAGGGCTTCGGAATTGGAGCCATTTCCGGATCATTTATTGCTTCTGTCTTAGGCGGCTTCATACCTACCTTTAAGCTTATTGCAGTACTGAGTATAGTTTCATTACTCATCGCATTGACCATAAAGGCACCAAATTTTGGCGAGCCGAAAACGAAGAAGAAAAGGAATCATGGAGAAATTCGCAGTCTTTCACCAGAGACACGAGCAAGTTAAATGATCGGTATAAAAAAAGAGGCAACGAACCCAATCGGGGGCGTTGCCTTTTCTTTTATCTGGTAAAAAGCAGGTAGAAAACAAATTGATTCAATTACCTTTTATTATTTGAGCCCTATCCTCCATTTGTGGAGGTTCTTCAAACCACCCATGCTTAATCTTAATTTCAATTCCTTCTTGTCCGTAGAAAAATATATCTTTAGCAATTAATGAAAATTTTATAGATATATCATTTCTTAAACTAAAAAAGGTTCCAAAACTACCTCCTACAAGTCCAAATCCATTGAGAAGGTAGACGCAATGCATCATGAGATTATCCGAAAATGGTGCGATTGTAGAAGTAGTTACCGTGCTTCCAGATGTAGCAGAGAATTGAACATTGCTCTCTAAAAGCATTTCCTCACATGTTTTGATTTGTTTCTTACAAAGTTCAATTCCTTTTACAAAATATTGTTTAACATCTTTGTTCACTGCACATTGTGCGAAACCAGTAATCAATTGCATTCCAATATTATTTGTCTCAATTCCATGGTGAATAATACCAAGCTCAAGGTCATTTAAAGCCCTCTTGTCACCAAAAGGGTTAAATCCTTGCATATACCTTTTGCTTTTTATAAATTCATTTGTTTTTGGCATAGTAACTTTTGGGGGAAGGGTTAGAATCCCTTTTTCCAGCAGATAAAGGGTAGACAATTTATAAATTTTTTGAGTAACAGAAGTAAGTCCCTCATAAATCTGCATAACTTTATCGTTATATGCCATATTCATATTAATGGTGTACATACCCATGCTAACTTCTTTTAAAATACGGACGAACATAATATCAAATCCATTATCGAATAACTTAGGAGCTTCTACGTTGACGTCTTCTTTTGTGTATCCAACAGGTTTCACCATTTTTTGGTCTCTAAATATCTCTTCCATTTGCAAAAGAAAATAATTCAGTTCTTGACACAAACCGCCCATAATATTCGTAGCTTGTTGGTCATCCGATTTTTCTATAAAGTATTCCAACATTCTAATAATAAGGGTTTTTTCTATGTATGTAAGCCAAAGTGTTCCCACCTCTGGTGCACTTATAGGGTTTGTTAGAATCAAATCTATAACCTCCATGACTTTTTAATTTTAGTGTGTTCAAAGGGAGGGAAATTAGTCAATTTTAATACGTTACTTCAATAAGGAGTTGATCCTTTTTCTTTTTCGGAATAATTATTAACCTTTATACCATAATAAGACAATAAAAGAAAAAAGAGGTTACTGTAATGTTTTTTAAAGAATCTACAACAATCTCTAAAAATTCAAACGAAAATCTAGAGAAGTTAGAATATGTTCTTTCTAACTGTGAAGATCTAAAAATCTTTCCGTGGCAATATGGACCGGATTTAATATATAACGCTTTCTCGGTTTATTTCGAGACATTGGTTCAAGAAAAAAGCGTAAATTATATGAAAGAATCCATGCAGGATTTGGTACCACATGAAGTTGGTCCAGCAACGATGATTAAACCGAGAGATGTCATAAAATTTTTCAGTCAACATGGAATATCTGGTCAAAACGCTGTTCTAGTTGATAGCTTTGACCAGGCTGTGAACAACATTTTACAAGGACACATTGTGATCTTTTTTGATGGTTGGGACAAAGTGTTGTCCTATGCGCAAGCTAATCAAATTAACTCACGACAAGTCACTGAACCTGTAACTGAATCGGTGGTACAAGGCCCCCGTGAAGGAACCGTTGAAGATCTGCAAAGAAATATCGGGTTGCTTCGAACTCGATTACAGAACCCTCATTTTAAAATTGAGAAATTTAGAGCAGGAGGAGCTACTAAAACCGAGATCGCCTTTGGTTATCTTGAGGGGACGGTTAACGTGGAAATGTTAGCTGAATTTAAAAACAGGATCGAAACAGCTAAAAAAGGTGACGTTTTAGAAACAGCATATATTGAAGAGTTGATTGAAGATTCAACTTATTCACCATTTCCCCAATATCGGTCTACTGAACGACCTGATGTAGCTGTTTCTAGTTTATTAGAAGGGAAAATAGTTGTAATGGTACAAGGTACCGGAACCATATTAATATGCCCCGGATTATTAACGGAATTCTTCCAAGCAAGTGAAGACTATTATCATCGTGTCGTGTTTTCATCATGTATTCGTCTGTTAAGAATTGCTGCCTTTTTTATCGCTCTATCATTACCGAGTATTTATGTTGCTTTAACCACTTTTCATCCTGAACTCATACCAACCAACCTTCTAATGGCCATTCTTGATACTCGAGAAGGGCTTCCTTTTCCGGCGTTTGTTGAAGCAATCATAATGATTTTTTTCTTTGAATTACTCCGAGAAGCCGGCATTCGATTGCCAAGGCCAGTTGGTTCGGCGGTAAGTATTGTTGGAGCATTAATAGTAGGTGATGCAGCCATTAATGCCAACATCGCTTCTCCTATTATTGTTATTTTAGTCGCATTAACTGGAATTGCTTCATTTTCTATACCTCACTACAGCATCTCTATCAGTTTACGGATTCTCCAATTCCCTTTAATGGTGTTAGCTGCTGTATTGGGGGGATTTGGGATTATGATTGGTTACCTGCTCATTATGTTACATATAACACACTTAAGGTCATTAGGACAGCCATACTTTAGTCCACTAACTCCATTCAGACCGAAGCTGTTACTCGATGTATTAATTCGTGCACCACTTAAAACATTGTGGAAGTCCCCACGAGTACGTGGTATCCGTAAAGATTAAATCACCTAAGAAAGTATGGTAGACAATGAATTCTCTCGCCATGAAAGCTTTGCCTATTATGTTTTTATTACTATCTTTAACAGGGTGTTGGGACAGTAGGGAGCTAACGGAATTTGGATTTATAATGGGGATTAGTTTAGACCAAACAGAAGAAGGCACGATTGAAATAAACGCTCAATCCTATTCACCGACTGAAACCACAGGAGGAATGGGCGGGGGGGAAAAACAAGCCTATACAAATATAAAAACGATAAATGAAAGTGTCTTTGACGGAGTTCGTGACATAAATCGATATTTAGGACGTTTACCCCGTTGGAGTCATATGCGTGTCATATTAATTGGAGAACAGTTTGCGAAGGAACACGATATTGGAGAGATTCTTGACTTTTTTAATCGTAATGAAGATGTTCGCCTCACTTCGCTTGTTATTGTTACGAATGGAAATGCTGCTGACTATTTGAAAATAAAGCCGTTTATTGAACGAACAGTAAGTCAGCAATTGCAAACTATAATCGAAAGTGATACCAAATATGCAGGTAAGACAATTAAAGCCAGCATGTTAGATATAGATTTGCAATTAAAAAGTAAAGCGAAAACGGCTATAATCCCGTATTTTAAAATGAATAAAGAAGAACCAAAAGCTCCCTATAGCAGCGGGGTGGCAATTATTAGTAAAGGGAAAATGGCAGAACTCCTAGAACCGACGGACGTTCAAGAAGTTCTTATGTTAATGAATAAATTTAAAAGCGGGTTGATTGAGTTTCCTTGTTTGGATGAAGGGAGTCAAGAGACATCGAAAATGGAAACGTTAGAAACTTCCCTTATTAAAACAAAAATAACTCCCAAATTCACCATGAAACCACCCACTATTCACATGTTGACTAAAATAGAAGGAACGATTGGTGAACTAAGTTGTACTACTATAACCAATGTTGGAGAAGAAAAAAAATTAGAAGATCATATAAAAAAAATAATAGAAAAGAAGATAGAATCAGTGATTGAACGAATGCAGGAAGAGAAAGTGGATGTGTTGGGAATAGGGAATAAACTTTATCAACAAAACCCTGCCTTATGGAAAAAGTGGGAAAAGGAATGGGATGACATTTTTGCTGACATCCAATTTATCATTGATGTTGAAGTGAGAGTAAGAAGTACAGGCATGCCTATTGGCGAAAAAGTAACGGGGGAATAGACATTGTTTGAGAAAACTGTTTTTCTTGTTATCGTGTGCTTATGTATTTTGTTTTACGATGTTCCAAAATTAAAGCAATCAAATCGTAGAGAACGTATCGTTTATGGAATATTGACGCTGCCCATCCTATACCTTAGTGTCGTTTATGTGTTGGATTTAGCATGGCCAAGTTTAGATGAACTCGTTCACTTCTTTTTTTCAAAACCTGCCCATAAAATTGTCGAAGCTATCAAGGTACCCATATAAGCTCTAAATGGGATAGTAAAAGGAGAGAATAAATTGAAGAAAGTGGAAACAGTAAGTTCTGGACAAATGGCGTGTTTATTTCTCTCTTTTATGCTTGGATCTTCCTATATTAACATCCCACAACCTTTGACGTTAGCTGCTAATAATGGAGCGTGGCTATCAGTAATTATTGCTAATGGTTATGGATTACTTTTATTGGCATGTGTTTTATATTTATATGGTAAAAATCCAAATTGGACTATAATCGATTATAGCAGGAAATTACTTGGAAAATGGATGACGCTATGTATTTGTATTCCGATACTGATCGTGCTTTTTTTAGTTATTTCTTACATTATCATTGATATAGGGGCGTTTTTCACTACTGCAATGATGACGGAAACACCCGCTTATGTATTTCATGTTCTAATATTGCTGGTAGCTGCGTTAACGGCAAGAGCAGGTATCGAGGTAATGGCCAGAATGTTTATTTTGCTTCTTTGCTATTCAATCTTTTTTGCATTGTTAGTAATAATATTGAATTTACCAAATTATCACGTAGGAAATCTCCTACCTGTTTTTCCAGAAGGAATGAAACCGGTTATACATGGTACTTATTCCATACTAGGTTTCCCATATGGTGAATTAGTCCTTTTTTCATTTTTACTTCCATTCGTTAATAAGGAACAGGCCAAGTCATTAAAAAAATATATGTTTTCAGCTCTTTTGCTTCAAGGGTTTTTAATCATTACCTCTATTCTTTGCACGATTATGGCTTTAGGACCACTCTCAGGTACATATAAATTTTCACTTTTTGAATTGGCACGTTTGGTTAATATTAAGGAAATTATTACAAGGAATGAGTCTTTCATTGGTATCGCCTTGATTGTTGGTTCCTATATGAAAGCAACCATCATGCTGTTTGTTTTAAAAGTGATCCTATCAAGATTATTAAAATTAAAGGATGAACAGATTATTATCTTTCCTGTTACGTTTATTACCCTCCTTCTCACACTTACCATGTTCAAGTCAGAGATGGAGCATGTTGAAGCAACATTTATTATTTGGCCATTAATTGTTACTACCCTTGTCGTTCTCCCTTTCCTTTTTATTACCATCATGGCATTTTTCAGGGGAGAGAAAATAGAAGTGAAGGACGATCGCTTTTAGTTGTTGCCGTATGTTGGTTTCCCTAGGGAAATCAAGTCCATTCATTTTTCATCTGTATATGATAAGCAGCCAAGGCTTTTTTTAAAGCACTTGGCTGCTTCTTTTTATGCTCTAACTTCCAGGAATAACTAGGTATCTTGAATAATATGAATGAGGAGACGGTATCTGTAATTGTATCTTTTTAATATAGATCACTTTCGCTTACGGTCAGATTCAGATTATAGTTAAGCATCAATAAAGGGATGTGAGAAGCCATTGAGGAATAATTGGATTCCTTCTACTCCTTTAGAACAGATGGCCAATACCGAATACGATGTTTTGATTATTGGCACTGGTGCAGGCGGGGGAGCAGTTACCTGGAGAATATGCGAACAATGGGGAAAAAATGAAAAAAAAGTAGGTGTCGTTGAATCTGGTGATTTTTTGCTCCCAACACAAGCAGCCAATATTCCTACAATGAATAGTGAACGTATGAACAAACTTCATGAGTATGTATCAAAACCATTAGGTAGATTAAATCCCGAATTTCAGGGGGCTAAACAGGTTTTTGCTTTTGGTGGAAGAACTTTATTTTGGAATGCGATCACTCCACGGTTGAATCAGTTAGAACTTGGACAATGGCCTGTCACGGTCCAAGAGATGGAATCTTATTATCGAGTTGCAGAAAGGGTAATGAATGTATCAAGAGAATACGCAAAGGGTTCCCAGATCACAGAAATATTGTTGAATAGGTTGCAGTGGAAGGGTATAACAGAAGCTGCTCCTGCTCCTATAGCCGCCGAACTTGGTCCTGGAATTTATGGACAGGGGGGTTCAGATGTATTTTTTGGAGCAATCGATTTCTTTGCAAAAGCATTAAATCACCGTCCATTCGATTTAACTGTAAAAACTCGTGCCGTTCAAGTACTAGTTGAAAGTGGAGAAGTAGTTGGCGTAAAGGTCCTATCTTCAGAAAAAAAACCTTATATTTTAAAAGCAAAGACCGTTGTATTGTCAGCTAGTACATTTGAAACACCTCGATTGCTTCTTCACTCGGGAATTAAAGGGCAAGCCATCGGTCATTATTTAATGAATCATTCTTTTGTGTTAGCCACTGGATCCATAAGCCGTGAGGAGTTTCCGGAACCTTTAGGAACTTTAAGCATTTTAATTCCTTCAACACCTGATAGGCACTATCAAATACAGCTAAGAGGACCAAATGGATATTTTTGGTACCAACCATACCAAACAAAACCTTTTCTAAAGGAACTAGAAATAAATTTTCTTTGTTCTGGTGAGGTTGAACCTAGATTTGAAAATAAAGTTACATTAGATCCCTATAAAACGGATGAATTCGGGGTGCCAGAAGTACAAATACATTTTTCCTATAATGAAAAGGATCAAGCCATCATCCGTGAAATAGCTGGAGCAATTGATCAGATATCTTCCTATTGTGGTATAAATATGCATTCGAAACCGGGCCAGCCTTCCATCTGTCTAATGCCGCCGGGTGATCAAAATCATGACTCAGGAACCTGCCGAATGGGTAATGATCCATCAACCTCTGCAGTCAACAGGTATGGGCAAATACATGGTGTTAAGGGACTATATGTTGCTGATAACAGTGTCTTTCCTTCCATCGGTTCGGCAAACCTGACACTGACGACTGTTGCTTTAGCCATTCGAACAGCAGATTATATCATCCATCAGGATCAGGAGCGTGCCTTCACATGATTACATTAACAGCTTTTGGTGATGAAATTTCACCAGATTTGGAAATTCAAATGGATACTTTGGCCTCCGAAGGGATTTATTATATTGATTTACGAGGTGTAGGAGGAAAAAATGTTTCACAACTCATTGATAATGAAATAGAAGAAGTAAAAAAACGCCTGGATGCTCGAGGTTTTCGCATTTCCTCCATCGCTTCACCGATCGGGATTATTCCTATAACAGATGATTTTACTCCACAGCTGAATGATATGAGGCGGGCCATTTATTTAGCCAAATATTTTGGTACACCATACATTCGGATTCGCTCTTTTATCATTCCTCAAGGAGAAAATCCTTTAAAGTATAGAGCTGAAGTTTTAAGACGAATAAAAGATCTGACTCATATCGCTGAACATGAAAGTGTCATCCTACTTCTTGAGAACGATACGACAATGTATGGGGATACCGGGGAACGCACATTTGATATTCTTCAAAGTATTAACTCCACTAATCTTCGTTTTGCGTTTGATCCTGCTAATTTTTTACGCTCTTCAGTGCTGCCAATGACACATGCCTATCCTCTTTTAGAGCCTTATATTTCTTACATTCATATGAAGGATGCTCAAATAGATACTGGTAAAGTGGTTCCGTCTGGAGAAGGAGACGCTGAAATTATAAAATTACTTACTTCATTAAAGGAGAAAAAATATTCCGGTTTTATATCGATTGAACCAAAGGGTATGCCAGGTATCGCTGATCGGGATTTCTTCTTGGTTGCAGCAAAAGCCTTGAAAATGCTTTTAAATAAAATAGGATTAAAATGGGATAAAAATAATCCCTATCTGGATACTTACAGTAAATTTTCTACTTCATCTGCTATTAAACAGAAACAAGCTTCTTTTCCCCCGGCTTGCCCTCAGGTGATATCACCGGAAACTGTTGATTCCTGGATTCCACTCACCCCGTTAGAAAAAATGGCGCAAACAGATTATGATGTATTGATTGTAGGGAGTGGAGCAGGAGGAGGCGCGGCCCTTTGGCGGCTTTGTGATCAATGGAGAAATAAAGGAAAACGAGTTGGTATGATTGAAGCAGGAGACCTATTGCTGCCAACACATGTTGAAAATCTCGGATTACTCTCCCGCGAACGTGCAGTACAATATATTTCTTCTATAACAAGACCACTTGGAAAAAGACTTCCTGAATTTTCAGGTGCAAAACAAGTTTTTGGCCTAGGGGGCCGGACTATACAGTGGGCAGCAGCTTGTCCTCGAATTCCTTCATATCTTATTTCACAATGGCCTATCTCAATAAAAGAGATGAATATTTACTACAAAATCGCTGAACAGGTCATGAATGTGAATAAAACCTTTTCGAAATCGAGTTTACCCACTCGAATCATTCTAAACCGTCTTTGGGCAAATGGATTTTTTAATGCGACAAGTATACCTTTTGCTGTCGACATAACACCAACTAAATATGGCGCGATCCATTCCAACGCTGTATTTAGTTCCATCCTTTTCCTTGCAGAAGCTTTAAATTACATGCCATTTGATCTCGCTGTAAATGCTCGTGCCGTTCAACTGCTTATAGAAAAAGGAAAAACAGCGGGTGTTAAGGTCGTATCTCCTGATTTGAAATCATACTGGATCAAAGCAAAAACGATTGTTTTGTCGGCAAGTACTTTTGAAACTCCACGCCTGCTCCTTCATTCAGGAATTTCTGGTCCAGCCATTGGCCACTTTCTTATCGATCATTCTGCTTTAGCTACAAATCCAATAATCAACCGGAAGTTGTTACCAGAGGATTTAGGTCGGATTGGTATTTTGATTCCAAATACCAAGGACAATCCTTATCAAATCGAATTTGGCATGCTTGAAAAACCGCTTCAAGATGAGTTAGAGATGATCTTCCATGGTTATGGAAATGTAGAACCACGATTTGAAAACATGATCTTTCTTGATCCCTATGAGAGAGACAAATATGGTGTACCAAAGATCCAGGTTCATTTTAATTTTAGTAATCGGGATCGAGTTGTCATTCAGCAATTGGCAGCAGGAATGGAAAGGGTTATTTCGTCCTTAGGAATCATTGACGGGCAGCCCAAGATTTATCTGCGTGCACCTGGGGATGATAACCATGAATCAGGAACTTGCCGTATGGGTAATGACCCTTTCACTTCAGCAGTTAATGGATTCGGTCAAATTCACGGCATTTTAGGACTTTATGTAGCGGATAACAGTATTTTACCAACTTTAGGAGCCAATCCTACACTTACAACAGTTGCATTGGCAATTCGGACAGCGGATTATATTATTCATCAAAACAAATAAATATAGTTGCTGAAAAGCTTCATGGATGGTTAACTGGTGATTTTAGTAAAGATCCAGCTGCCATTGATGCGGCTTTTTTACTATTTTCCGCTATTTGCCTGAGTATTTATCACACACCTGCAATAGGGGACTCGTCATATAATACATTAGCATTTGAATTCAAAGTGATTCAATCACTACTGCCATATAGAACAGTATTATGGGGGGAGAGGCTTTTTTCAAAAAAGGTACTTCAGGAGGGACATTTTGAAGACATTATTATTGGAGAACATTTTAACTGCAATGAACATTCAACCTAATGAAAAGCAAAAAGGTATACGAATCAAGAACGTCACTTATAACAGATTTGAAATTAGGAGTCATACGTTATTTTTTCGTTGGAACAATAGAGCGGTGCCTGTTGAATCTATACAGAAATACAAAAATGTATTCATCGTTACCGATACACCATTTTCTCATATGGAAAGATTAAATCCTAATCAAATCATAATGGTAAAGGATCTCAAAGACAGTTTCTTTAAATTTACTTCGTATTACAGGCATCTGTTTAACATTCCTGTAGTCGCCATTACTGGTACATGTGGAAAGTCTACTACGAAAGAAATGCTAAAACACATTTTGGAAGAAACACACAAGGTGCAGGCAACAATATCAAGCAAAAATGCCAATTGTTACAACCTTCCTTATTTAATGGGAATTGATGAAGATACGGATGTGGCAGTGTTTGAAACAGCCGTATCTTCAAAAGGGGATATGACGGAGTCCTGTAAGTATTTTTACCCGACTATTGGGATTATGACAATGATTGATGTGGATCATACGGATAAAATTCGATCATTTGATCATTATCTAGCAGAAAAGGCAAAAATAATGCAAGGTATGAATAATAAAGGAATTCTCATCCTAAATTCGGACGACCCCTATCTCTCCACCCTCGATACTTCTACATTTAAGGGAGAGATTATAACGTTCGGAAAAAACAAGGATGCTATTTTTAGGATTAAGAAGTATCAGTATCATTCCTCCGGCATGACTTTTTGGATGGAATATAAGCAAAGGGGATTTAAAGGATATATACCGGGTCTTGGTGAGCATAATGTATATAATGCAGCCGCTTCATTAGTAGCTGCTGCAATCTTAGGAGTGGATATTCACTATGCTATAAAGAGATTATCTTCTTATCATCACATGAGATCCCATTTTCAAATCATTGAAGGACGAAATCAAATTACGTTGGTGGATGATACTTGGAAGTCAAATCCTGCTTCCTTAAGAAAAGGCTTAGAAACATTAAGCAGGATTGCATTGCCATCCCAAAGAAAAATTGCTGTTCTGGGAAGAATGGCAGCACTGGGAAAATATGCAGATGAAGAATACGAAAAGGCAGGAAACCTAATCGGTGCTTCGGGGGTCGATATTCTCATCACCAAAGGGTTTATTGCAAAAGATTTTGAAAAGCCAGCTATAGAGGCAGGGGTAAATCCGCATAATGTTTATCATTTTTCAGATGCAGATGAGATAAAGAGGTTTTTTGATTCATTTTTAATCCCAAATGACATTGTTTATTTCAAAACGGGCGGGGATGACTCAGACTTCGATGAAGTCATCGAATATTTAAGAAGTTAAAATGGTAGAAACTTTTCTCATAAAAAGGCAGCTTTCCTTTAATGAACCGCAACCCAATTGTCCACAATTGGAGGTGCAGTTCATGAGCGGCAAGCTGCCTTTTTGGGGATTAAATATTTGTCCCATGATGAAAACAGTAATAACTGGCTAATCTGGCTTTATTTTATTTCCCGTTTGTATCAGCTAAATATTTAGCATACAAAATCGTATTTTTGGCTACATCTAATTCAAGATTATATATATTAGGTGGACCTGGTCTCCAATTTACTTCAAAAAGCCATAGTTTTTGGTTGGCATCAATTCCGACGTCAATTCCTAATTCATCCAATTCACTGTCATATAAAGAATCAAAATGATTTGAAAAACTTATCGCAAACTGTTCAAGATACCTTTGAATATCATACCAGGAGTTACCAAACTCTGTTTTTAAAAAAATATCCAGGTAAGTACTATAACCACCACTCTTCATATTAGATGTGATGGTCCCTAAACGCCCGATCCGTGGATAAATAGAAGTAATAACCCATTTTCCTTCTCCATTTTTTTGTACATGCAACCGGAAATCAAAAACATGACCAGATTTTGTTTGACTTGTAATAAACTGTTGAACTACGTAATCTTGTTCTTGTATTTTAAGGGATAACAAGTCTAACAATTGTTTTTCATTTAAAGTTGATACTAATCCTGCCTCATTCATTTTGTAATGATTTGAACCATATTTTTCAATAAAAACAACGCCCCCTCCTTGATGCCCAGTTAAGGGTTTGATAATAACTTTTTTATACCGATGGATCATGTCAAAAAAAACCTGAACGTCAGTTAATTCATAAAAAGGAATAAGGTAATGTGTAAATTTATTTGCCTTTTTAATTCTGTTATATACCGTTAATTTGTCCCCAATAGAATGACTTGTAAACGGAATCCTATCAAACAAATAATCAAAGATTTGTTTAGTTTTCTCACTTGCAAGATAACTTGCATTATAAATGACATCAGGGAAAGGAAATTCCTTTTCAATCCATTGTCCATTTTCATAGGCTTTTCCTAAAATTTTTTGCTGTTTTATATTCACCTTCCCTAGGGTAAAGTAAAAAAAGGTTACACCTTCTGCTTTTGCTGCAGCGGCATAAGCATATGCTTTCTTTACATTACTTGGATCACTGCGATGATGAAGCATGCCAATTAACGTCATTATACTTCTTTTCCACCTCTCCACATTCTTTTTCTGTTAAAAGACTAGAATTTTTGTTCAATCATTAATAACTCATCTAATTTCTTAAAACCTCTGTTTTAATAGATCATACTCATTATTTGTCACTTGGAATTTTTAATTGGGTCAAGGTAGAAATGTATTTCGCTAGCTGCTCTCATAGCAATTCTTTTCGCTTCGAATTTACCCTCTGAGGATGCCAAAATGTATCCGCAACGATCTCCCATTGATAAAGGCGGACGTAATATCTGTCCTTGTCGGGGTTTTATATACACCTCTTCTACACCGGGATATTGAGAGACTCGTTCTTTCCCCGTTACCTTCATTAATTTTCCTTTAGAATCAACTGTTAAATAATGTGCATATACATACTTACTGTGTTTTTTAGTAAGGCAAGGCTCATTTCCTAACATTAATTGAATGGTTTCCTCTACTAAATTAATCCCATATCCGACTTCAATGATTCGATTCATCGCTCCACCTGAGATTCTTGGGTTAATTTCAATTAATTTCCAAACTCCATTTACTAAACGCATTTCAAGGTGACAGGCACCATTTTTCATTTGAAAAGCCTTTAAGATGGAACTTACTGTCTCAAGGATACTATTGTATATCCTTTGATTGACATCTGTTAGTAAACAATATCCGGTTACGATAAATCGTTGTAAAAAAGTAATCTGTTGTTCGATTATCGCGACAATATGAACTTTTCCATTGTGTACTAAAACTTCAATTAAATATTGGGGTCCTATTAGATACTCTTCCAGTAAAATCTGTTCATTTTTTTTTAGTAATTCTTGTAATGCCAGCCTCAACTGATTCTCGTTATTTGCCAAATGGACATCTTTTGAGCCGGCAGATGTGGGAGACTTTACAATAAGAGGTAAATAGTTATTGGCTTGACCAATAAAATTCTCTAAGGAAAAATCATCTGGTTTATAAAGGGCATAATAAGGAGAATTTGGGTGTCCTTTGAGAAGCTCACGAGTTAAAACTTTATTTTCCATTTTTAATATTGAATCAGTAGAGACTACACTTGAACAAAATTCTTCTGATAAGGCGGCTGCTACATGAACGTAAGAATGTACAAAACTCAAAATGCCTTTTATTCGTTTACCTTGTCTTTGTAGTTTGCTAAGGTTTTTTTTTATTTCATCATAATTGGATAATTTTACTAAAATCATTTGATGGACTTCGGGAAATTCTGTTCTTTGGTGAATGTATTTTTGCCTATTGGTTAATAACACCGTAAAATATCCGAGTCTCTCTGCAGCTTTTATTGCTTCTCTACTGGATCCGGATTTGTTAGTTTCAATAAATACAATGGTTTGCATAAGCTTTGTCATCCTATCTTTGGAGGTTTTTTATTGAAGGATTTAGCTTTACCAGTTATATTCGAATAAACTGATAAGTACAATTTATTATATTGTCATAAGACAACAGTGGTATGGACAATCGTCATAATTCTTAAGACAATTAAATTAGAATTTGTACAGAGTTCATAAAAGGACAAAACTACCGTATGTAGAAAGGTGATTTACATGAAGATGATTGATGAGTACTTCGAAACAGCGATGGAAGCCTGGAGTATGATGCAAAAGACTTCTGGTGATGAAGGGGCAGAATGGGCAGAAAGATTTGAACGCTACTTTTATGAATTTATCGATGAATTGAAAAAATGGTGGGCAACACTTTATCCAAAACCAACGAATATAGATGAGGCTGAGGAGTTACCTCAAATAAAAAAGTGGATGGAGCAAATCCCTGCACCTGTACAACTAAATTTTCTTACAGAATTAGAGGATATTTTGGATGGATTAGATACAGAACGTTTTGATTAAGAAGTAGATTATGGTGGAGATGTGTTATTGAACTACCAGAAAATAGACTTCTTTAATTCAGTGAAAAAAGGTAATACTAAAGAGGACGCAGCTTATTCATTTTTTAAAAAGGGGAGAGCGCCAGATTCATTGATCTATGGTTTAGAAAGTGCGACGATATCGAACGAGTTCACGGAGAACGTTTGAATCTCCTTTCCTTCAGGTGTCAAAATACAGGCAGTAATATTGTTCTTATGGACATCCATACCGCATTCTCTTTCAATGACTACATCCATTGAAAACATCCTTTCTACGGCGATCATTATAATTAGAGGCTGGTGCAACAACCAGAATAGGATTAATCTACCATGTGTGCTTCCCGTAAGGGAGCGACAGTCAGTGGTGCACCCTGGTCGGTGGAGTCAGACTAACGGATGGGCTCTAACGCACCATAGTTCAGCGACCTTCCTCTCCCAGCCGAAGAATCAGTATTGACGGTTAGTGACCATTTTCATTCTTTGCGCTTCATGGATGGCTAACGGGGCAGGTTAGCATTCCTGTAG
>NZ_JAGGQY010000005.1:0-50200 GCF_018613105.1 Bacillus sp. ISL-77 | reverse complement strand
GGATTTGTCGACAGTCTGAGACGATTCGGTCCCGAATCGTCTTTTTTCATGCCTTTTATCTGTAAGATTTTTTTCCATATGGTTAATAAAATCACCCAAACATTCAAACTAACTTTTTACTCATGTTGTACCAAATCACTCCGCCATGGTGGGAGCTTGAAACCCCATTGTTGAGGTATCCGTGGTTTTCATAGAAGTGAATTAAGTCAGCTTTACAGGTAAGTGTCATCGTCTCACGTTTTTTTGCACTTGCCTCTGTTTCTATATGTGCAAGTAAGGCTGATGCCACACCACGTTTTTGAAAATATGGGGACACCGCTAATCCTAAAATACTTTGATGACCGCCAGACACAGGATTCTCCTTTATATCACTAAAGAGGTCATCTGTAATGTATGCACGATCAATGACAGGACCATTGACTAGACCAACAATCACGTCCTTCTCTTCAGCTACAAAAAAACTATCTGAAATAAAATGAATGCGCTTTTCAAAAGCTTCTTTGGTCGCTGCTTCCTCTTTTGTAAAGCAAAGATGTTCAATGTCTATTAGATTTGGTAAATCTTCCAATTTTACGTTTCGAATTTTTAACATATCTATCATTCCTACATCCTAATTAATTATATAAATAATTCGATCAAATAAATTTACCTAAGTGTCCTTTACGGGCTCGTCTTAATTACATACACTAAAACAATTCAACAGATTGGGAGTGAAATAAATGTATTCTAACTTAGTTACAAATGTTAGAACAGCCTTGGCTTACACGGTGCAGGCCATTCGATTTGCCGATAGTGCCTTAATCCTTTTTTTAGAAATGCCCGCATTTCCTTTACCACCAAATCCAATTAAAGTACAATTCTACCAAGATGTCGTCGATAATCTCACAGAGGCTTATCTTGCCATGAAAGCATTACCTTTCGATACTCATTTTCCTAGTGATCCTGTTTTTCCAAATGCCCCTATTGTTCCCCAAAGCCAAGATAACCAACACCTTATTCATCTATCCGACAACCGCATCTCACTGGCATTAGATAAGACGGAAGATACCATTAATTACCTTGACCAAGCAATTCTGTTAAGCGGTGACAATGATCGACTTAATGGGCAGCTCTTTTTCATTAAACTAAGTTTAGTAGCCGCTCGAGACGCACTCGTTTCAGGTCTAAATGAACCGGATTTTGATGTAGGTTAACTCCTATTTTTCTAAGCTGACGGGCACAATTAACCTCTAATTTTACCGTCGACTCCTTTTTTCTATGGTGGCGGGCACAATAATGATGGACAAAAGTTACCGCAGTAGCAAGGGATTTGTCTTTCATAAGCTTTATGATGGACAAAAGTTTCCGCAGTAGCAAGGGATTTGTCTTTCATAAGCTTTATGATGGACAAAAGTTACCGTAGTAGCAAGGGATTTGTCTTTCATAAGCTTTATGATGGACAAAAGTTACCGTAGTAACAAGAGATTTGTCCATCATAGGTTCCGCTTAATGATGCTTCTAATTTAGAGTCTTATTCTTTTATCTCAATCACAAATGGGAATGCCCTTCCTGTTCCATAGTGTTTAAACTCAGCCCAAATTTTATAGGTGCGAAGCTTATCGAAGGTTGTTTCAAAAATCGTAACCACATAACATGCCATTAATTTATAATTCCTCTTTTTCCATTAATAATTCCTCCTTATTTTCTTATCGATTGAATGAAATGCCTTTACATATGTTGATAATATAGTCTTAGTTTCTTCTTACACAATTCCCCAGGTTTGAGTCCATGATGTTAGTGACCGTGAATTTCCTTTTTCCTCTTCTTCCCATGGTTTCATTGTACGGCGTATCCATTCCCTGCAAACCGCAGACATTTTGAAAACTACCGCAGAAAAATGGGGCACCACCGCATCTGTTTTAAAGATGATGATTCCACATCAAAAAAACAAACCTTATCACAGTGCAAAGGTTTGTTTAGGTTCTGCTAAAATAGTTGACCTAACTTCTGGCAGGATGTATAATTCAAACATAAGTTTAACCTTTAAACAAAAGTTTATAAGGCCGTTTTTCTTAACTAAACAAACATCATAAGGGGGTACATATTTTGAAAAAACAAAAAGTTGGAATGGCTCTATCACTTGTTCTTGCTGCAGGTACACTGTTAGGCGCTTGTGGAAAAAGTAATGACAACAAAGGCGATGAAGCGGCCAAAGGCGGTAGGAATGATAAAACTTTCACTGCTGCAATGGTGACTGATATCGGGGGGGTTGATGACAAATCATTTAACCAATCATCTTGGGAAGGTCTCAAAAGTTTTGGCGAAGAAAACGGTTTGAACAAAGGTAAAGGCGGTTACGAATACCTTCAATCCAAATCGGATGCAGATTATACAACAAACTTAAATAAACTTGCTCGTGAAGGATTTGACTTAGTTTATGCGATCGGTTTCTTGATGCCAGCAGCAGTTAAGGAAATTGCAACCCAACAAAAAGATTCCAAATTTGCAATCGTTGATGCTGAGGTAAAGCAGCCAAACGTTGCAAGTATTTTATTCAAAGAGCAAGAAGCTGGATTCCTTGCAGGAATTGCAGCGGCTAAAACAACAAAATCTAACCATATCGGATTTATTGGCGGCATGGAAATTCCGGTTGTTGAACGTTTCGAATCTGGTTTTTTAGCCGGTGTTAAAGCTGCTAAACCTGAGGTAAAAGTGGACGTGCAATATGCAGGTGCTTTTGACAAGGCAGAACTTGGTCAAACAATCGCTTCTAAAATGTATTCTTCTGGTGCGGACGTAATATTCCACTCCGCAGGGGGAACTGGTGTCGGTTTATTTAAAGAAGCAAATGACCGAAAAGCAAAAGACCCTGGCAAAGATATTTGGGCTATCGGTGTAGACCGCGATCAAGCTGATATGGGTAAAGATGTGGTTCTTACATCGGCTTTAAAACGTGTTGATGTAGCTGTTAAAGACCTGGCAACAAAAACAAAAGAAGGTAATTTCCCAGGCGGCGAAGTTGCGCTATTTGGTTTAGCAGAAGATGGTGTTGGCTTAGCCCCTATTAATGCAAAAGCTACAAACAAAGCGGAAATTGAAGCGGCCATAAAAGAATGGGTTGAAAAGATTAAATCAGGTGATGTAAAAGTTCCTGAAACACGTAAAGAATTAAAAACTTTTAGTCCAAAGTAATCGTACTGATTAGGAAGATTAAATGGGGTGAGTTTGTGCCTGAAAGAATGAATGATAAAGAACAATTGATTATCGATTTAATACGTAAGAACCCCTATGTTTCTCAGCAAGAACTGGCTGAAATATTAGGCTTATCCAGGCCTTCCATTGCAAATATTATTTCTGGCTTGATTAAAAAAGGTAATATTCTAGGCAGAGCTTATATTCTTAGTGAATCACAACATGTTATTTGTATAGGCGGGGCTAATATTGACCGTAAATTCCATATCAAAGACAAAGCCCAGTTAGGTACTTCCAATCCGATTTACGCCACTCAGAATGCCGGCGGGGTTGCCCGGAATATCGCTGAAAATCTAGGGCGACTTGGAATGGACGTATCACTTATTTCTACATGCGGCGCCGATAAGGACTGGTCGGTCATTGAAGATTCATCATCTCTTTACATGAACTTAGAAACCGTGACCCAATTTCCTGAAAAATCAACAGGTTCCTACACGGCTGTTTTAGACTCTAGCGGAGAATTAGTTATTGCGTTAGCGGATATGGAAGTGTATGAGGCAATCACACCTGATTTACTGCTTAAACATGACGTACAATTAAGTCACGCAAAATGTATTATGGTCGATTTAAACTGTCCGAAAAAAACGATTCAATTCTTGTGTCATTTCGCATATAGCCATGATTTACCGATTGTGTTAATACCCGTTTCATCGCCAAAGATGAATCGATTACCAGATAATTTAGAAGGTGTTACATGGCTCATTACGAACCGAGATGAATCTGAAACATACTTCCAAACAGAAATCAAAAATGAGGAAGATTGGAAGAACGCATTAGAAAAATGGCTGGCACTAGGGATAGCCAATGTGGTTATTACGAATGGAAAACAAGGCTCGATGATAGGTAATAAAAAAGAAGGAATTTTTCATGTACCTTCTATTGAAATTAATGAAGTCGTCGATGTAACGGGTGCGGGAGACGCTTTTTCCTCCGCTGTTATTTACTCTTGGTTAGAAGGTAAATCGTTGGTCGAAATTGCTAAAGCTGGGAGTATGAATGCTTCTAAAACACTGCAATCATCTTATACAGTTAGACAGGATTTATCAGCAGAACAACTACAAAAAGACATGGAGGAATTATCATGAAACAATACATTACATTATCTGAAGAAGTACGTATCGCCAAGGAACAAGGAAAACCAATCGTTGCCTTAGAGTCTACAATTATCTCACATGGTATGCCATACCCACAAAATGTGAAAACCGCACGTGAAGTGGAACAAATTATCCGTGATAATGGTGCTGTTCCGGCAACAATTGCAATCGTTGATGGTAAAATTAAAATTGGATTATCCGATGAAGAGCTAGAAATGTTCGGTAAGAGTTCAGATGTAGCAAAAGCATCTAGACGTGATTTAGCTTATTTACTCGCTACAAAAAAACTAGGGGCAACAACAGTAGCCGCAACCATGATTTGTGCCGAGGCTGCAGGAATTAATATCTTCGTAACTGGTGGTATTGGCGGTGCTCACCGCGGTGCAGAGACTACCATGGATATCTCTGCAGACCTAGAAGAACTCGGACAAACAAACGTGGCCGTCATTTGTGCAGGTGCCAAATCGATTCTAGATTTAGGGTTAACAATGGAATATCTTGAAACAAAAGGCGTACCTGTTATTGGTTATCAAACCGATGTACTCCCTGCCTTCTATACGCGCAATAGTGAATTCTCAGTGAACTTCCGTGCAGACGATGCGGAAACAATCGCCTCGACGCTAAAAGTTAAATGGGATTTAAACCTAAAAGGCGGAGCTGTGATTGCCAACCCAATCCCTGAAGAATTCGCTATGGATGAAAAAACCATTACTAATGTAATTGAAGCAGCTTTAAAGGAAGCAGAAGAAAAACACATATCTGGTAAAAATGTAACGCCATTCTTACTAGGTAAGGTGAAAGAATTAACTGATGGTAAGAGCCTAGATGCAAACATTGCTTTAGTTAAAAACAATGCAGTGGTGGGAGCTCAAATAGCTGTAAGTTTTAATGGTATGAAATAAGGATTGAAAAACAACTTTTCCCGGCAGCAGCCTCATGCTTGCAGACACAATCTAGCTTCTAGATGAGTCTGCAAGCTTTTTTATTGATATAGGATTCTTTTGGAAGTTTAGCTTCTATTTTACACAAGAAAATATTAAAAAGAGCGGAATCCTCATCCTTCGTTTATACTCACTTTCATTCCTAAATTCTTCTGGCCTTGGAGTACCTTCTCTTAAATCATCAATCTTAAATCCAATATCATAAATTTTGGAATATTTTATAAAAATTATTAATTATTTAGAAATCTCTACTCTTCACCCTACCCTGATAGTAGAACAAGGAAAATGCGATGCCTTTTTAATGCATCGCACTCGCTATTCAACAATCTTAATTAATTCCAACTGAATGACTTCTTCTTTCTAACAATACCGTATCACGCCACACACCATCCATTTTTCCAATACGCTCTCGCATTCCAACTTTCCATAAAACCACCTGCTTTAAATTATTTTTTATGAATTAACTTCTTCAATAATGGATTCTCCCTCACTTTGGTCCGAATCTGTCCATTTCCACCTTTCATGTAATCTAATTCTTCCATCTGGTAGAGATTCTGGAGTAGAGAAACATTGACCGCCTCTTATTTCGTTTTTTGTATTAATATGATTATATCTAAACTGTAAACTGCCATTTTCCTCAACAATTCCAATAAGAGTACCTTTTAGTATGTCTCCTCCACTATAGGTTGCTGAGAGTATGTTTCCTTCTTGTTGGTATTCAAAAATTGTTTCTACAGTAACCTCACCGTTAGCTGTATTTTCAACTGAAATAAATTTCCGGCCATTGTAATTTATCAACATTTAACCTCCTTCAGTAGTTTTAATATTCAAACATTTTATCACATCTTTTGTACTTCTGTTCAATCAAACCTTGTCTTTATTATAAAAATTTAATTTTTATTAATAGTCTTCAATAACTCCTGGCCCTTTAGCTTAATAACAAAAAAAGAGGTCGCCGAAGCACCCCCTCGATAAAGAAGGATTATTCTCATAAAAACCATTCACCCTGAGCAATTTTTTCTACTTTTCCTCCTACATTAACGTTGATTTTCCCGTTATTATTACTTGCCTTTAAAAATAGTAAAGAAGGTCTTTTAATTTCATATCCTTGTTCTACACTAATATTTATTTCACTTTTTTCAAAATATCGGTATTTAACAAGGTAAGATGCTAAACATCCATTGGCACTTCCAGTGGCTGCGTCCTCGGGAACACCATAATAATCTGCAAAGTCTCGAACATTTAAATCATTTTCAGAATTATACGTTTCAGGAGAAAAAACCATTATTGCTTTTGCATTAATATGTTCAATTAACTCAAAGTATTTTTCTTTATTTACCCTTACTTTTTTAACTGCTTCTAAAGATTTTAAAGGTACAACAATCACTGGAAGGCCTGTTGAAACCTCTTGGATAGGAAATCTATCATCTATGTTTTCTTTATCTATATTTAAAACATCAGAAACAATATTTGTATCTAAAATCCCACCAAAAGTTGGTTCATTTTGTTTCATCCATATAATTTCTTCTTGATTATCGAACGTGACGGGAATCTGTCCGGCTTTGAAATTTAATATAAGTTTGTCCAAGGGTTCATCTAGGATTTCATTTTGAATGATATATGCAGTTCCTAATGTCGGATGCCCAGCAAAAGGAACCTCTTCATTAGGTGTAAATATACGAACATCATAACCAGCATCTTTTTTTGTATCTGATAAGATAAAAGTAGTCTCGGAGAAATTGATTTCCTTAGCTATTTGTTGCATTTTATTATCTGAAATGTTTTCAGCATTCTTAAAAACAGCAAGTTGATTTCCTGTATATTTCCCTTGTGAAAAAACATCAACAATAGAATAATTTATTTTCCCCATAAGTTTCTCCCCATTTATATATTTGTAATTTATTATATAACATACCAAATATTTCACTTTAGTTCCCTAAACTTGATTTCATTCAAGTAAACTCCTGTGCGTACATTAAGAAATAAACTCCTCCGTTATTTGATGAAAATCCTCCAGTTTGGCCATTTCTTTTCAAGCGTCATATTAAGCACAACAAAAAAGGGATTGTCTCAGCAATCCCACTCTACAACCCTTAAACCCTATTAATTGTATTGGTGCTCTTTTCGACTGAATCTGTATCGATTGAGTTGATCTATGATAGTAAAATCCTATAGGCCACTTGTCCAAACACACCTACAACGAAAAATGGTTAATGGAAGAGCTTGAAAAAAGAAACCTTGCTGTTATTGACATTTCGTATGCTGTGTTAGGGACAAGAGGAGATTTGTATATCGATTTGAATAACCAATTACAATAACAATCAAAGAGTGATATTCTCAAAATGTTCAACAGTTGGAAATGGGTCATAGAAATGATGTAACAGTTTTTTCCATTCTTGGTACTCGTTTGATTGCCTAAATCCAACTGTATGGTCTTCTAATGTTTCCCACTTTACCAGTAATAAATATTTCCCCTTCACTTCTATACAACGCTGTAATTCGTGCGATATGTAACCTTTCATAGAAGCAATGATATCTGATGCCTGACGAAATGCTTCCTCATAATCCTCTTCCATTCCTGGCCTAACCTTAAGCATAACCGCTTCCAATATCATGTAATTCCCCCTTAATAGATTTGCCTTTGCCGTTTTGTAAAAATTCGACATAAATCTATTTTTTTCCTTTATTACAGTCGAATAATTCTTAAGAAAGTCGCTAATATGTATTTTTCATCACATCTTCTTTTAACAATCGGATGTACAATCGAAGTGAATCTATTAAAAGAAAAGGGGCTTAGTCTATTTATTTATCGGAATCTATACATAAAAGTTAGGAGGTTGTTCTTTTGTTCAATTTACTAATATTCGTTTTAATCGCTATTACTCTGATCTTATTGAGTCTTTTTATTGATGGGCTAATGAGGTTGTATAAGCAAGAAAAGGAAGATAAAAAAAATATTGTCCGAGATGGAATGGAAGGTTATTTGGATCAAACATTTGGAATTGGGCCGGTTAAAATATTCAAAACAATGTTTGATGCCGATGGCAATGTAAGATATTTGATTTATTTGCCGCAGTACGAATGGTTTAAATCCCCGAAATACAAATGGTATGAAGTGTATGCCACCAAAAATGGCTTTCAACATATTGAAATCGACAGATGATTTCGTTCATACTGACAAAGAACGCCCCAATTCTATGGGGTGTTCTTTGATTTATCAGGTATCTAGTCTTGCATGGGACAACTATTTTACACAGTAATATTTGGAAAAACTATTTTATCATTCTGTCGATTGGGCTTTAGATGTGTTTTGTACTTGTGTTACGGCCGTTAAAGCAGACGAAATTTCGTTTGATGCCTGTTTCATCGCTTCCTGGGCGAGAGTAGGATCGGAATTTGCTTTTTCAATTGCTTTTGTTAACAATTCTTCTGTTAGTGCTACATTTGCTTTTGCTTGGTTTAGTTGATTTACATCAATTTGTGGCATGAGTTTCTCTCCTTTTGTTTCGGCTGTGTTAAACTAGTTTGTTGATTTCCGCTCCAGGCGCTTCGCTTTCCGCGGGCGGGTTCGGGGAGCCTCCTCGGCACTAAAGCGCCTGCGGGGTCTCCCCTGTCCCGTTCTCCCGCAGGAGTCTCGCGCCCTCCGCTCCAATCAACAAGGTTACAATATCATCTTTACCTTTAACACAGCCGTTGTTTTAAATTACTTCTATATCATCACCATGCATTTTATTTTTATTTAAGGTAAAAATTACCTCGAAAAAAAATGCCTCGGAGTTATCTCCAAGACATTTTTTACAATTTTTTATTCATTCTTACTTAACATTTTCGATAATGGTTGCTACACCTTGTCCTCCACCGACACATAACGTAGCTAAACCATAGCGGTTTTCTCTTTTCTTCATTTCATGAATTAAAGTCACCAAAATTCTTGCTCCACTTGCACCGATTGGGTGACCAAGTGCAATCGCACCACCATTAACATTTAACTTTTCTTTATTAAATTGAAGCTCGCGATCTACTGCAATCGATTGTGCCGCAAATGCTTCGTTTGCTTCAATTAATTCAATCTCTTCTAAAGATAAAGACGCTGTTTTTAGAGCTTTTTTTACTGCAGGGACAGGACCGATTCCCATTATACTCGGATCCACACCCGCAGTAGCATTTGCTTTAATTGTTACTAGAGGAGTGACGCCTAATTCTTCTGCCTTTTTACGGCTCATCACTACAAATGCTGCCGCACCATCGTTAATTCCTGAAGAGTTAGCAGCAGTAACGGATCCATCCTTTTTGAATGCAGGACGAAGCTTACCCAATCCTTCTGCAGTTGTTCCAAACCGTGGGAACTCATCTTGGCTGAATAATGTCACTTGTCCTTTACGGCCAGGTACCTCAACTGGGACAATTTCATCAGCAAATCGATTGGATTCAATTGCTGCTTGAGCCTTTTGCTGACTCCATGCTGCAAATTCATCTTGTTCAGCACGTGTGATTTCATATTTCTCAGCAAGATTTTCAGCTGTAATTCCCATATGATAGTCATTTTCTGAACACCATAATCCGTCTTTAATCATACTGTCTAAAATTTTCTGATCGCCCATTTTAAATCCATTTCGTCCGCCTTTTAACAGATATGGAGCTTGACTCATATTCTCCATACCGCCTGCAACAACCACTTCTGCCTCTCCAGCAAGAATCGCTTGTGTTGCTAAGTGAACAGCTTTTAATCCTGATCCACAGACCTTATTAATTGTCAATGCTGGTGCCTCTTGAGGAATACCTGCAGCAAGGGAAGCTTGTCTTGCCGGATTTTGTCCAGCTCCTGCTTGTAAAACATTCCCCATAATCACTTCATCTACATCATTAGGATTAATTCCAGCTTTTTGAATAGCTGCTTTAATTACAGTAGATCCTAACTGTACAGCTGAAACATTTTCTAAACTCCCTAAAAAACTACCAATTGCTGTCCTTACCGCACTTACAATTACAACTTCATTTACAGTCATTCTGATTTCCCCCAAAAAGTGATTTATGTATTCGAATAATAATTCCTCACAAATTTTACTACATTTCGCGGTATTTTTCTTACCGATTATTCGACAAATTCTGAGTTTTTTATTTATTGTTATAAAAAATTTAATGATCTAACCCAACATTATCAACAGATATTCGCTTTAAAAAAAGGTCGAGAAAATCCACTAATGACAGTGAATACGGAGTAAATATATAGATTGGATTTTTTAAATAAAACAGGCAAAAAAATCCTGTTGAACTTTAGTATAAATTGACAAGTTTTGTAGAAAAGTTTTTGAGATTATACTATTTTTGAATTTGAATAGATGACAAAATGATAACGAGATGACCGAACCTCCATATATTGTAATATAGTAATTTAGTAATAGCGGTTACCATAATAAACCAAAAAGGGAGAAAATAATGATTTTCTCCCTCAATTTGCAGCTATATTATCTAAATAACTAATCCGCCATCCACACTTAAGATGGTTCCGTTAATATAATTCGCCTTATCCGAAGCCAAGAATACATACGCTGCGGCAATATCTTCTGGTTTGCCAAGCTTCCTAAGCGGAGTCTTTTCCTTCATAAATTGAAGCACCTTATCTGGCACCGCTGCAGTCATACCTGTTTCAATGAAACCTGGAGCAACTGCATTGACTCGGATCCCCTTAGGTCCAAATTCTTTTGCCCAGCTTTTCGTCAGCCCAATGACGCCCGCCTTTGTCGCAGCATAATTCGTTTGACCAATATTCCCATATAAACCAACGACGGAAGATGCGTTTAGAATAACGCCCGACCCCTGCTTTAACATACTAGGAGCTACAGCCTTCGTGCATTTAAAAACACCTGATAGATTGACAGAAATGACTCTTTCCCAATCCGATTCCTCCATCTTTGTTAAAAAACCATCAAGTGTAATTCCGGCATTGTTAATTAAGATATCGATTCGGCCATGCTTACCTATTGTGGATTGAACCATTTCTTCTATCTGGGTGCTGTCCGTTACATCGACTTTATAAAATTCTACTTTTTCATGATTCAATTCTTCTAATGCAGATTTACCAGCCGACTCATCATAATCACAGATGACGACATTTGCACCCTCTTGGAGAAATTGTTTAGCCGTTTCTTTTCCAATCCCCTGTGCACCACCTGTAATTAACACAACCTTTTTACTAAACTCCATAATATATCACCTCGTTTTTTTCTTTTCAGAATAGACCTCTGCAAAACATCAGCATCCCTAGGCAAATGAGAAAAGAAATCCAAAACAAAAAAATGGCGATGAAACTAGGCTTTGGACAAAATTAAATCCATTTTTACCCATATTATGATGGATTATAGCTAATTATCACTCTTGTTAAAATACTTTACAATTCGCAAGAAAGTGAGAAATTTGTCAAAAAATGATGAAATGTATTTTAATAATTTTTAATCTTTCACCTTTTAAAATTTCGATGAAGTTAGTATGATGGATAGGTCAACAAAACAAAGGAGGAAAAAAAATGAGCACAGATTTTAATTTTTATGAGATGTGGAAGGATCTTTATTCACATTCCAGTAAGTTATTCGATGAGAAAGTAAGCAATGATTTCCCGTCTCAAGGAATGGGTCAGGTTTTGGAGATGAATCTTCAATTAAAAAAAATGATTGATGAATCAACGGTAAAGTATTTAGAATTTATGAATGTTCCAACTCGAAATGACATTGCTAGCATTTCTTCGCTGATTGTTAATGTCGATGCAAAAGTTGATGATTTAGAAGAAAGATTGGAAGAGAAATTTGACAACTCTGGAGATCAGGAGTCATTTAATACAGAATTGTCGAATTTAAAAAAGGATATGAAGAGTTTGGATAATAAAATGAATCAAATCCTTAATTTATTAAAAACACCAGAAAAAACGAAATAGAAACGCATTACATAATGCATGTAAAACCAAGTAATTTAGTAAACTATCAAGATTATTTTTACAACTATAATAGATGGGGTGGACAACAATGACAGAATTAAAAGATAAAGTAGCAATCGTAACAGGCGGAAGCAGAGGAATCGGTGCATCGATTGCATTGGAACTAGCTAAAAATGGCGCGAAAGTTGTCATTAACTATAATATTCGCAAAGAACTAGCAGATAAAGTAGTCGCAGAAATCAATGAATTTGGTGGAGAGGCATACGCAGTACAAGCAGATGTTTCAGAAAGTAATGAAGCAGCATACCTTGTACAAGAAACCATCAACCATTATGGCAAATTAGATATCTTAATTAATAATGCAGGAATTACAAGAGACAGCACGTTCAAAAAATTGACCGAAGAAGATTGGAGAAAGGTAATCGATGTTAATTTAAACAGTGTTTACAATAATACATCTGCAGCATTACCTTATCTTCTTGAATCTGATGCAGGCCGCATCATCAACATTTCGTCCATTATTGGGCAAGCTGGCGGGTTTGGACAAACAAACTATGCTGCCGCAAAAGCAGGACTAATTGGATACACTAAATCTCTCGCTCTTGAACTTGCTAGAAGTAAAGTAACAGTTAATGCGATTTGCCCAGGATTTATTGGAACCGAGATGGTCCAAGCCATTCCTGAAAAAGTTCTTGCAGGAATCGTTGAAAAAGTACCACAAAAACGCCTAGGCAAACCAGAAGAAATCGCTCGTGGTGTTGTTTTCCTATGTAAAGATGGTGACTATATTACTGGTCAGCAATTAAATATTAACGGTGGACTTTACATGTAAGTGTCATGAATGTACAAACTTCTTTATATATTAAAAGAGTAAATAAATCATGTAAGGAGTGAACAATCATTAACGCTCAAATGCTAAAAGAATGGAATGAGATGCTAGAGGCTACACCTCAAAAGTATCAAGAGATGTACCAACGTGTAATGAGGGCATCTCAAGTGTTAACGACCGATGCCGAACCCGAAGTAGCACCTACACCGAAGGAAGTAGTTTGGACAAGAAATAAAACGAAGCTCTATCGGTATATATCTGATCACCCAAAAAAGCATAAAATTCCACTTCTACTTGTTTATGCTCTAATTAATAAACCCTATATATTGGATCTAACCAAAGGTGGTAGTTTAATAGAATTTTTGGTTGAACGTGGGTTTGATGTTTACCTTCTTGACTGGGGTACACCAGGTTACGAAGATAGACATATGAAACTGGATGATTATATTATGGACTATATACCACGTGCCGTTCGTAAAGTAATGAGAAGGTCTAATGTTGAGGAAGTATCGATCCTTGGTTATTGCATGGGTGGAACGATCACGTCTGCATTTGCGGCATTACACCCTGAATTGCCAATCCGCAACCTCATCTTTATGACTAGTCCTTTTGATTTTGAAAATAGTGGCGCATATGGTGCGATGTTAGATGAGCGATATTTTAATATTGATAAAGTGGTAGAAACCCTTGGTGTGATTCCACCAGAAATGATTGACTTTGGAAACAAAATGATCAATCCAATAGGAACCAACTTTGGACCATTTATTAGTCTTGTTGAGCGTGCTGACAATGAAAATTTCATAAAGAGCTTTAAACTACTGCGAAAATGGTTAAACGACGGAATTTTATTCCCTGGTGAAGCCTACCGTCAGTGGATTAGAGACTTTTATCAAAAAAACAAACTGATAAAAGGTGAAATGGTTATTCGTGGTCAAAAGGTCAAACTTGAAAATATCAAGGCAAATGTGCTCAACTTAGCTGGGAAAAACGACCTCATTGCCCCACCGCATCAAGTTGAAGCATTGATGAACAAGATTTCTAGTGAAGATAAACAATTTAAAGTTTTACCTGTTGGGCATACCTCCATTACTTATGGCAGTCAAGCAACAAAAATAACTTATCCAACCATTTCCGACTGGTTAGAAGAACGATCCAACTAATTATAGAGAAAGTCTAATCAATGAGGAATTTCTTTTACATTAGAAGAGTGTCCCGAAACACGTGGGGCACTCGTTTTTTATTATATCTAGTAGCAAACACTTCTGCGAGGAAAACAAGTTATTAGTAGTGGTAAAGTAATTATATGCAATTTTCAGAGAATTGACAAGAGGTAAATAAATAAAATATTCTATTAATTCAGTAAATATTTTTATATGGCTTAATAGAGTGATTTGTCCTTCCTATTAAAATATTGCCGAGATTTAATCTAAAGAATAAATCAATTAAAACTGGAAGATCCCTCCCAGTTTTTTTATCATTCATGTAAGAAATAGGACAATTGTTTTCTACTCAAATAAAGGAATGGTTGAACTTGTCTATTTTAGACTTGATTCTTATAGGTCCTTCTCAGCGGAGAAATGGGTCTCGGGGACCATTGTAAAGATCTAATTAATACCCCTTCAATTAACCTGATGGGAACAGGATGCAAAACGTCGATTAACCACATTTCGTTCGCAGCTCCTTGGTTTTTACAACCTGAAAGATAAGCCAATTTCCTGCCATCTGGGGACCATGTTATGGGAGTGGCAAAGCAATTCGAAAACGCTCTTGTTCGATCGTTCTCTCCTCCCCTTCCTGTTAATCGAATCTGAGAAAAATAGCCGACGTTTTCAAAAGCTGTAGCACTGTAGGCGATGGATGATGAATCGGGCGACCATACCGGAAAATAGTTTTTCGCAAGCGGTCCTCCCCTCACTTCATTTACTCTTCCAGTTGAAAGTTCCAGGGTATAAATAATGGAAATGCTTGCTCCGGGAGAAGTATATAATACATATGTCCCATTTGGGGAAAGACGAACATCATTCAATCGGCCACCGGTGTTCTGAGTGATTTGACGCCTTCCGGTTCCATCGGTTTGAATCCGAAAAAGCTGACTGATTCCTGCTCCATTGGGTGCTTGATATAGCAACTCCGTCCCACTCGGAAACCATTGGACATCCGTTGTCCCTGGCTGGTTTATTCGTTGGACTTGATGTGTGAGGACATGATACATGATTATTTCATTCTGTTTCGTGTATGCTAGTTTTTGACTATCAAGTGACCAATTTAAATAACTACTTTCCCCTTCCGCAAACTGATCAATACGAGCGATTGAACCATCCGCTACCTGGACGACGTAAAGGATTCCATTACACCCAATGAACGCGATTCGACTACTATCTGGAGACCAAAAAGGGATCGAGGTAGATTCTCCTAAGCCAGTGGTAAGCTGTGCATTAACACCATTGGCGGGATTATATAACCAAATATCTTGGCCACCTCCACGGTTAGATGTATACGCAATCATTCCGCGGTCCCCCGGAGGTGCATAAGGAATAATCAACTTCATTCCTGGAGTTAAATTATTGGTTGGAAGCTGGTTAATCTGCCTGATTAACTCATGATTGTTTTGTCCATCCGTAATGACGTTAAATCTACTGGCCAGTTGAAACAGTGTGTCCCCGGGTTGTACGACATAGAAGGGGTTGCCGGGAGGAACTCTTAACAGTTGGTCGACTTGAACTTGATATAGAGGCTGCAGCCGATTAGCTTCGATAATTATAGCTGGTGGAACACCAAATAATTGAGCAATTTTATAAACACTATCTCCTAGTTTTACACGAATAACATCAACACCAGGTGGGACAGATAGTTGTTGACCGACATAAATCGTATATGGAGGACCAATATTATTTGCGGCAATAAGTGTATCAAGCGGAAGCTCCCATCGCTTCGCAATCTGATACAGGTTATCACCGGGACGAACTGTGTAAAAAAGCTGCATCCTTTTCCCTCCCCTTTATCTTCGTACTAACTCAGGGAAATTATTTTTATCTCCCTTCGTCTCCTGCCTATATGATATTCAGGTATGTAAGTAAAGATTCGGTCAGTGATTTATTAGAAAATCCCGGGGACTTTTTTGTCTTCTGTATCCACCCTCCCAAAAGCTTAAGACGACTCCTTTGAATGCATCTGAATTGATTTTTTAACATCCTCGAGCATTAGTCGCTTCCACTAGTTACCGCTGAATCAATTTTCACCATTCAACGGGCATCATTCACTTCCTATGCTTACCGCTGATCTGATTTTTCCGACTCAATGGGCATCATACACTTTCTATAATTACTCCTGAATTAGTTTTTCACTCACAACAAGCATCCTAGGCTTCCCTTGTTACCGCTGAACCGGTTTCTCTCTCTCATCGAGCATTATCATCTCTTTTGACCTCACTGTGTCGATATTGTCTCCGTGCAAAAAAAAACCACAGTATCCAGTACTGTGGCAGAATAACCATTAACAACAATAATCATACGGATGAAGTGGAGGATTCGCAGGAATTGACCACTTTGGCTGCAAGGATGGATCCTTCCAATGCCAGGCCCCTAATGCTGCTGCACAGGCATCAATTAAATGACTTTCCTCATCAATAAAAACAGGGAGCATAGTTAATTTTTGCTCACCAAGCCAGTTCCGAATCCAACTTCTCGCTAATAGACTTTGTTTTTAACTCAAAACATACTCCAATTTCTCTTGAGAGAGTCTTGAACCAATCACTGCACCTGGATGCACCTCCACGATCGTAATCGGATAATTAGGAGTTAGATTCCCTATTTCTCTACTAAGCTTTATTCCTCTTAGCGTAAGATACACCATTCGGTTTAAAGTTGGCGGCATGATTGATCCAGGCTTCATCCCAAGAGAAACAATAAACTGTCTCAATTGTTTATCCCCTTGTCTATCTCCTCCGCCATCCTGATAAGATAAAGGGGCATCCATTCCAATAACGACTTCATCTATTTGACTTTGAGTCTCTATTTCTTTTAAAATGTCCAGATCCCCAATATTGCTCATTAACTTAATAAAATTTAATTGACCATTTTGTAATTCAAATACCGTCAAAACAGTATCTTTATGATTACTTGGACCGGACAAATCAATCCCTATTACTCTCATGAGCAATCTTCTCTTTCTTTTGGGTTTACTAGAGTCGATGCATCAAAATTAATCATCTCCAAACCCTGAAAATCCGATCGATGCAGAGGTAAGAGCTTGTTCCCATTCTTGTTTTTGCTGTTTTTGCTGCAGTGATTTTAAGTCCGCACAAAGTCTCTTCACATCAACCTGCTGTTCGTAATGCCATTCAAGGGCAATCGATGTATACAATTCATTGAGCTGCGCATAAGAGAAATCCTTGGTTGAATCAATAACTTGCTGAATCTCTTCCTCTGAAAGAATTCGAGCAATATTCTTGTTCACTAGATACTGATAGCGAAGCTCCTTCGTCGGTACATGGATCTCATATGCTCGGTCAAACCGGCCAGAGCGGTTCATAAGGGCAGGATCAATTTTTTCAGGGTAATTCGTTGTCCCGATGATGAAGATTCCTTCCTTCGAGGTGGCACCATCTAAAATGTTCAGGAAGACGGACCGGACACTTGATGGCATGGAATCAATATCTTCAATGACTAAAACCAATGGTGTCAATTTTAATACAGACGTAAAGACCTCTTTGATCGTATAGCTTGATGTAAATTCAGTGATCTGCCAATAAGCTACCGGAGCATTAATGCTGCTGGCGATTGATTTCACAAGAGTGGTCTTTCCATTACCAGGTTTTCCGTAGAGAAGAATCCCGCGTTTGTAGGGAATATCATACGTTTTGAAAAACTGACCACTTTCCGAAAAGAATTCGTCAATCGATCGATAAATTTCTCTCTTTAAAGAATCCTCTAAAAATACATCTTCTCTTCTTACCAAAGTAGTAATACTATCAATCTCTGTTTCTACCCCATCTTCTGTATCCGTAAAAACAGTCACATAGTTTTTAATATAATCTCTTTTTCTTTTAAGAACATATTTCAAAAAGGTAACTAAGCAAGCATCATTTTTGGCAAAAATAAAATCCCGGGTCATTTCTCCGTCACTTTGAAAAATAACCAATCTGGCCAGCGCAACCTGATAATTCGAATAGTAAAAAAGACCGTTGGTGATTCGTGGTTTAACAATCAGCTCCATCGCTTTATCGGTATGGTTGGATGAGATAGTTTTGGTCTCGCCTTCTTTATAAATATGACAAATCAATTGTACTTCCGGAGACTCCTCTTTCAGGTCTTCCTCAAGAATGTCCCAAATCTCATTTGAGGTATCTTCATCGGAGTACATGTGAAAATCGATTCCCACTTCATCGATAAGCTTCTCTTGAAGAGAAGATACAATTTTTCCATAGTCATAATAATACGGTAATGCCTTACGATCTATATTATTTGTATCAAACAGAACATTGGTTTTCATCTAGTTCTCCTTTAATAGTAATTTCCATTTATATATCATGATAGCATTTTTACCACTATTAGGTTAACCTAGTTTGCTTTATAAGACTATATACAACTTTTTTCCTGTTTAACTATTATCTACATACCATTTCCCCCCCTTTTAATAAGAACATCTTTCTAATCTAAATTTGTTATAGCACATACTTTTAGTATAAGAAAACAATAATGATTGATTTTTCTTATGCCGAAGCCACAGGTGTTCTCGACAGAAAGAGTAATCACCAAACTGGAAAATAGCACATATGCATCCTTTTATTTGTATATAATGCAATAAGCCATTTTTTGGAAAAGTAAGGGAGGATGCCACATTACATGAATTTTCAACTAACTGATCATCAAATGCTCAAAATTATTAGGGATGGTCTAAAAACATCACAAGTTCCTAGACATATTCTTATAATCGGTGCAGGCATGGCTGGACTCGTCGCTGCCTCTTTATTAAAGGAAGCGGGACATAAAGTCACCATTCTGGAAGCCAATGATCGAGTTGGAGGACGTGTTTACACCATAAGGGCCCCCTTTAGCAATAACTTATATTTCAATGTCGGACCCATGCGAATTCCAGAAAAACATCATTTAACCTTTGAATATATTAATAAATTCAAATTGCCTACAAATCTATTTATTAACCGGACCCCTAATGACCACATTTACGCAAATGGCATCAAAACACGTCTGAATGTATATGAAAAAAATCCAAGTATTTTAAAATACCCAGTTACTCCAAATGAAAGCGGGAAATCGTCGGAAGAACTTTTGCTATCAGTCGTACATCCAATTATCAATTTTATTAACGAAGATCCTAAAAAGAATTGGCCTCTAATAGAAAAACAATATAGAAATCTAGCCTTTGGTTCTTTCTTAAACTATTATTTTTCAATCGGTACTATTGATATGATTGGTGTGCTTATTGATTTGGAAGCATATATGGGGATGACCTTTGTTGAAGTAATACGTGAACTCATCATCTTAACAGAAACAAAGAAATTTTATGAAATAACGGGTGGCATGGACCGATTGCCAAAAGCATTTCTGCCGCAATTAAACGAGAATATTCTGTTCAACCAAAAGATGATGAAATTATCTCAATTTCAAAACAGTGTAAAGATTCATTGTAAGCACCAAAAAACCGATGAGAGTTTCAGTATAACCGGTGATCTTGCGATTATAACCATACCTTTTTCAACCTTACGATTTGTGAAAGTCGAACCATATGAGTCTTTTTCCTATTATAAAAGGACTGCGATTCGCGAACTCAATTATATGGCCTCATCAAAGATCGCTATCGAGTTTAAAAGTAGGTTTTGGGAAAAACTAGGTCAATTGGGTGGTAAATCGATAACGGATCTGCCCATTCGATTTTCATATTACCCAAGTTATGGTATTGGTACAACCGGACCTGCGGTAGTTATCGCGAGCTATACATGGGCAGATGAGGCCTTAACATTGGAGAGCCTATCTGAAAGAGAGTTGATCCAATATGCTCTAATGAACTTAGCAGAGATGTTTGGGTATCAGGTATATTCAGAATTCGTTACAGGGGCTTCTTTTAGTTGGAGTAAGAATCCTTATTCATGTGGAGCTTTTACGTCATTTGAACCTGGACAGGATTTGGAGCTATACCCTTATATTTCTACACCTGAGGGAAGAGTGCACTTTGCTGGAGAACATACCTCACTTACCCACGGTTGGATACAAGGTGCAATTGAATCAGGAATACGAGTGGCAAACGAAGTGAATGACATACCAAAATAATTTTGTAAAAAAGGCTGCGATGACAGCCTCTTATTTTTGAAAAAATAAATGAACAATCTAGGCTTTATAAGATTGACTCACTTCAACTTTTATTTTTTGTTTTTTTATCACTATTACAAATAGACTTGCTAATAAACAAAACATTCCTGCAAGTACAAATGCCGATGTATAAGAGGTGAAGATTTTATATATTATCCCGGCCCCACCTGCGGCAACAGCTGAACCTAATTGGTGGGCTGCAAAGATCCAGCCATATACCACTACACTTTTTTCAATTCCAAAGATTTGCCTTGAAATGTTAATAGTTGGAGGTACAGTCGCAATCCAATCTAGTCCATAAAAGACAGAAAAAATAATAAGTAGAGTAATAGAACCTTCATTTAGTGCAAAAGGAAGAAATACAAGTGAAGCCCCTCTTAGACTATAATACCAAAACAGCAACCAACGGTTATCGAAACGGTCTGATAACCAACCAGAAAGAGTGGTTCCAATTAAATCGAAAATCCCCATAAAAGAAAGCATAGAGGCCGCTGTAACAGCAGTAAATCCAAAGCCTATACAATAAGAGATGAAATGAGTACCGATTAATCCAGTAGTCGAAAGTCCGCATATAAAAAAGCTGCCTGCTAGTAACCAAAATTCCTTCACTTTTACCGCTTCAAATAAAGTGCGAAAAGCGATAATAATGGGGTTATTCTTTTGGACTACTTGCTTCACAGGTGATTCTTCTTCAAGTCCATATGGAAGGAGTCCTACTTCTTTTGGTGAATTTTTCATAAATAATAGGATGATTAACAACATAATAAAGCTAAGGATAAGAATAAAACCAATCGCCCATTTCCACGAATACGTTTCTATAATAATAGCTAACAACGGAAGTAGGATTAATTGTCCAGTCGCTGTACTTGCGGTCAAAATGCCAACTGCAAGTCCTCTTCTTTTTTCAAACCAATGATTCGCAACATATGGGCTTAATATCGTTAAGAATAACCCAGATCCTAAGCCGATAATCCATCCCCAAATTAAAAGTAATTGCCATGGTTTCAGCATAAAAAGGGTGAGCAAAACACCGACCATTAGCGTTGTCATAGCCAAAATCATCATTTTCTTTAATCCAATTTCCTCTATCAGCGCAGCCATAAAAGGACCAGAAATCCCGTATAATAGAAGGTTAATCGCAAAGGCAATGGAGATTAATGAACGATCCCATCCGAACGCATTTTCAAATGGGACAATTAACACTCCTGATGAGGAGCGAACAATTCCTGCTACAATAATAGAAAAGAATGTTATCAATAAAATAAACCAACTATAATGAATACGTCTCAAGTCTTCACCCTCCGGTTGTCGTGAATATTCAGAATAAATTAATAGATCCCACTTGTCAACACTGGAATGGTGTGTGGAAAAGCGGCGAAAAATACCGCTTTTAATTGATCCATTTTCCTTCATTCATTTCGCTATATTTCAATTTTTTCATTTTCAATATCCGATATGTAAATCAGCGATCGAATAGAGTACTGCTTTTCCTGCCATCTTCACTCGTTTACCTTCATGTTTACAATATAACGTGCCGCCTCTACTGGATATCTGTTTTGCCACCAGTTCACGTTTTTCTAATCTCTGGGACCAGAATGGAATCAAACTGCAATGCAAAGAACCAGTCACGGGATCCTCATTGATTTTTAACTTTGGAAAAAATCCTCTGGAAACAAAATCATATTCGCTCCCTTTTGCGGTAATACAGACACCAAGACCTTCTGGTATTTTTTCTAATTTTAAAAAGTCAGGATTTGCATTTTTCACTGCTTCTTCTGATTCTAATACAAATACTAAGTCTCTATTTAAATAGGTTTCTACGGGCCTAACTCCCAAAGCATCAATCATCTGTGCCGTGATAGGCAATTCTTCTGATGGAACAGATGGGAAATCCATTTCATACAATTCACCTTTTTTGTTTACTTTGAGTACTCCACTCATCGTATCGAATTGGACGGTATCTACTTGCTTTTCTATATAGTTCAAAATGACATATGCGGTAGCTAACGTAGCGTGACCGCAAAGGTTGATCTCCCCGCCTGGAGTAAACCAGCGTAGCCGATATTTTTTCTCTTCCTTTACCGCAAATGCCGTTTCCGATAAATTATTTTCAATCGCTATTTTCTGCATGATCTCGTCTGGAATCCAATCCTTCATAATACATACTCCGGCTGGATTTCCTTCAAAAACTTTTTCTGCAAAGGCATCGATAACATAATATTTCATGTAAAATTCCCTCCTAGTGTTATAATGGAAAATAATTATTTATGGGTATTTTATATTGAGCACTATATAACACTCAATACAGATGTATAACACTAAGGGGATATTAATGATGCAAATCGAAATTCAACGAAATGCTGATGTTTCACTATCAAAGCAAATATATCAATCAATTGTGGATCGCATCCGTTCAGGACTTTTGCATGAAGGGTTACAATTACCTTCTGTGCGCATCTTATCGAAACAGATTGGAGTTAGTTTGGTTACAGCTGTGAAGGCCTACCAGCAATTGGAGCAAGATGGGTTTATCACTTCTGTCCAAGGAAAAGGAACGTTTGTAAAAGTGAAAAGAAAAGCGGAAGAGGAAAGAAAAGATGAGAATTTTTCGTATGATTGGCAGCTATCTGTTCAAGATTATTTACCTAGGTCTCAATTTGGCCGATTCCATCTTGTGCCTGAAAAGATTAACCTTTCCTCCTCTATGGTTGATCCTGGACTTCTTCCTAATCGATATTTAGAACGTGAGATTCACCAAATGCTTTCGGAAAACCCCAGAATATTGTCTCAATACGGTGAGATTCAAGGAGACACACTTCTTAGAAAGGAAATGGTTGAGTATTTGAAAAGTTCAGGTGTTCCTTCTACACCTGAGAACATTTTAGTTACGAGTGGTTCACAACAAGGGATTGATCTTGTTGCCCGTACATTTGTGGGGCCGGGAGATGTAGTAGTAATGGAGGCACCTACCTATCCAGGAGCGATTGATGTTTTTCGAGGAAGAGGCGCTACGATACTCACAGTGCCTGTTGATAAGGACGGAATGCGAGTAGATATCCTCCAAAATTTATGTGACAAACATAAACCCAAAATTATTTATACGATTCCTACTTTTCATAATCCAACAGGTGTGGTTATGACTTTAAAACGCCGCAGACAAATTCTTGACATTGCACATAGTATCCAGAGCCTTATTATTGAGGATGACCCATGGAGTGAGATTTACTTTGGTAAAAAGCCACCGGCTCCTATTAAAAGTATAGACCATAAGGGTCATGTGATTTACTTGAAAGGCTTAAGCAAAACACTTGCGCCGGGTTGTAGAATTGGAATATTATCTGCTTCTGGCTCCTTATTCAATCGGTTATTGGCCGCCAAGGCAAATACTGACCTGGGCAGTCCTTTACTTACACAAAAATCCATTTTACCGTTTATCAACTCTAAACAAATGATGGAGCACTATAAAAAATTGAGAACAGCTTTAAGGATTCGACGTGATTTGGTTCTTGAATTACTTTCACAACATATGCCTGATAGCGTATCATGGGTAATTCCAGAGGGGGGATTAAATCTATGGATCAGTCTACCTTATTGGCTAGATAGTAATCATGTTCTAATTGAGGCAAAAAAACAGCAACTATCCTTCTTGCCCGGATCAGCGTGTTATCCGGTTGAGCAAGAAAATCATCACTTGCGAGTGAGTTACTCTTATATGAACGAGCAATTATTACAACAAGGGGTTACAACATTATGTAATATTCTTCATTCCCAAATTACATCAAAAACAGTCCATGACAGCTCACCATTTTTTTGATTCAAATCAGGTAATATGCTTCGGAAGTGAATAATGAGAGGACAGCCGATTTCTCTTCAATCCTGAAGTAAAATCGGGCTGTCCTTAACTTTCTTTTTTCAACTGAGTTTAAATGATGAATTACTTTTTACTTCTTAGAATTTCATTTATTGTCGTTTTCATTGAATAAATCACGGTTTTTTTGTACCGAACTGCTATAAGTAGCACTCTTATCTGTTCGGATCGGGAGAGATGTTTAAAACGGGGTTCTTGTTTCAAAAAGGAGCGTACGATTGACCAGCTGGTCGGCATTAACGGAAAGTCATCTAGGGGTTGTTTGTTCCGTAACCGCTGAAGCCACGTTTTCATTCCGGTCGAACTGTTACTTTTATCGACAATACATGGCGCATAAATATTTTTAGTGTGTTTTTTAAGGGATTCAAATCGATCTTGCCCGCTAACAATGATGTAATTGTCATCCTTCCGATTTTTTTTGACAACCAAAACAAACATGCAGTCCCACATTAATCTCTGCAGTTTCTTAATATGCTCAGTAATTTTCAACGATAAATCAGGTTTGATTTTGTCCAGTGGTATATACTGTATCGTGAATTTCATACACTGCCCCTCCTGTTTTTTTATTTACCCGTCCCCAATTGCATAGGTTTTCTTACAGCAGGTGCGTCATACTGATGAATGGTAACTACTTCGGCCTTTTCTATGGTTAGTGTCAATTATCGTTATGAAAAACACATGATTAAACTGAAATCCCTTTAGTTTATATGTATGAAATGGGCGCATGTCACATACGAAGTATGCAAAAAACATTTAACAATTGTTTTACCTGCCTTTATATGTCTTATTCAATTTTCCAGATAAATTACCCACAATAAGAAAAAGCCTCCAAGAATGGAAGCATGATATACGTGAAGAGGTTAGCAGACTGAAATAGAAAGACCAACATTTATCTGACAGTCAACCTATCCTAGTCGGCACCAGATTTCTCAGTAAAATTGCCTCTTCCCCTATATGGAAGACCTGCTCCACTCATCTTTAGATCGTATTCAGTTTATCGAACAACCATACGAGATGATTGTATTTACCACAGGATTGTATGTGATCTCTCTCGATCAGGATACGTTCCATTGCAATCGAGTCGTCGCCGAACCCGGTATTTTGAACTAGGTTAACAGGGGGGCGGTTTTCTGCAATATTTATACGAATTTGATGAAGTAATGTTATGATTGCTTGGTTAAATTCATGAAACTCATCGGGAAAGCTTGCAGTAAGGGATTGATGTTCTAATATAATCTTTTCCATGAGTCCATAATCCGTCGGATGAATAGAGTGCAGGGCTCTAATGGATACATCAAGAACAGGGTGCTTTAGTTGAAACAACAGACGATTTAAGTTCATATCTTCCTTCTTCGTTTTCGACGGCGGATGTTCTTGATGAAAAGTTTCTAAATCATCTTCGATAATAAAATTAGCATTGGCCTTATATAATCTATAAGCAAACTCAGCATCCTCGGGTCCCCATCCTTTGAAATTCTCTTCATAGCCGCCGACTTGCTCCATAAAACTTCTTTTAATAGAAAGAAAACCTAAGCAAGCCATCCAACGCAATGGGCTGCTATAAAAATGTTCCCTAAGGTATTTTAATAAATGATGAGCATAACTTCTGTATTTTACCATCGAGTATAAATTTTTTATAACGTCAATATCCTCTCTATTAACCACTTGTTGGGGCTCTTGTAAAAGCCTGATATGAGTCGTTAAGCTACTAAGTGTCTGTTCTTGCGATACCACCTCTTTAAGGCGTTGGTTGAAGAGAGAATTTTTTTCGCTCCACTTATAAATCGCGTTGATTTGATTATTAGTAAAATCCGGGGATAAAAAAGTATAAATGCGCCCCCGCTTGCTTCCTGCAATAACAACGGATTTCTCGTGAGTTAGATGATGCTGGCGGTTAAGGGTAACATAGTTAGGGGAAACGATGGTTTCTGCATCCAAAATGATAATAATCTCTCCCCTCGCATGCCTAAGTCCAATATTTCTTGAAGCAGCAACACCAACATTGGTACTATTGCGAATATATTGAAAATGGTAGGGAGGACAGTATCCCTTAATTTTTGGGGTCTGGTCGGTAGAGGCGTCATCAATCAATATCACTTCCATTTTGGATAAATCAAAGCACTGTTTCTCCAATGCATAAAGGCTAAGCAGATTAAGGGGATAGCGGTTATATGAAGGCATGATGATTGTGACTTCAATTTCCATGTTTTTACTCATTCCTCCTTGAGAGCCTATAGCTCGAACAATTATAAAAGTTCGGCTTAATTTGGTTTATTTAAAACTAGTATTTAACGAAAAGATATACCGACAATAATTAAAAGGATGAAAAGCACCACGAATAAAGCAAAATTAACGCCATAACCATCTGACATAATATATCACCACCTTAATTATTAGATAGAACATCGTATGTCAGAACATTAAATATCGAATTGGACAAGAATAAAAATTTACATATATTTACATAATCTTAATATTTAAAAATGATATTAGCTTGCTCCACATTTCGAAGATATTTTGCTTATTCAAGTAACCTGCCACCTTCGAATAAGAAAAAGGATCGCCGCAGCAACCCTTTTTGAATTCGAGCACCCATTAGCCTAATTGGAGATTTCTTCAATCAGTTCCGAAAGTCTTAATAATCCCTTTTTTAATTCGTGCAGTGATGCATAGGCATAGGACAAACGAAGATGAAAGTGATTATTACTGTCGTAAATATTTCCTGGGTTTAGTAAAATCCCCTCGTTTAGTGCTTTTTCAAATAATTTTCTAATTGAAATTTGTTTTTTGATTTGCAGCCAAATATAAAAACCACCCTGTGGGATATTCCATGTGGCTAATTGCATAAAATGTGTATTTAGTATTTCAAGGGTGAAATCTCTACGGAATTTGAGTTCTGTCCTTATCTTCTTTACATGATCATCGTATAAACCACTTGATAGCCACTCTGCGACGATGAATTGAGATAAAGAACTTGAGCCATAATCAGTTTGCATTTTTATATCAGCTAACCGATCTATCACTGGTTCTGGTCCAACGATCCAACCAATTCGTATACCAGGACTCAGAGTTTTAGACATACTCCCTATGTATAAGATAAGTCCTTGACCATCAATGGATTTTAATGGATTCGGTGGCGGGTTCTCAAACCATAAATCTCCGTAGACATCATCCTCAATAATTGGCAGCTTTTCATTCTTACAAACATCCAACAACTCCTTTCTTCTATTTGCTGACATTAAAATCCCCGTGGGATTATGGAAAGTTGGAATGGTGTAAAGTAAAGCACCATTATGCTGCTTTTTTAACCTCCCAATCGACTCGGGTCTAATCCCTTCATCATCCATGGGAATTCCAAGTAAGTTCATTCTTGCTGATTGAAATACGTGCACTGAATTTAGATAAGAAGGCGTTTCAAGAAAAATGGTTGAATCACGGTGCAATAATCCTAAGGAAATCAATTGCAATGCTTGAAGTCCTCCTGAAACAATCATTATCGATGGAGGGGAAACTTCTATGTTCTTCGTTTTTAAATAATTGCTTATCATTTCTCTTAAATAGAGACTTCCTTTTGGTTCCGAGTATCCTAACGAAAACGTATGGGGGGAATGCCTCTTGAACATTTCTTCCATTTTTTTGACAGGCAACAACTCTGGTGAAAGTTCTCCCGTCCCAAGGCGTATTACGTTTGGATTAATTTCTGCTCTATTAATTTCTTGAATTGTTTTATTGTTGGGTCGGTAAGATCCCGACTTAACGTAACTGTTCCAATCAGGTGGCGGGGTTGAAGCAAGTAAACTCCACGTATTATTGACCACAAATGTCCCTTTTCCAACTTTTGATTCGATTAACCCATCAGCTGATAACTCATCAAGTGCATAAACAATGGTACTCCGATTCACATTGAAATTCTTTGCTAAATCTCGTTGCGTAGGAATTTTAGTTCCAACCGTCCATTCACCGTTTATTATTTTTCTCTTCATAAATTCATAGATTTGTTGATGGAGTGGAATCAAGGAGGATTTGTTTAGGATCCAGTCTTTTTCTATCAAAAGGAACTCCCCTATCATTTTTATATTAATTATAAATGATTGGTTGGGTAATATTCCATCCAATTGGTTGGAGACGAATGTAATCAAATCTAATACAATGCAGTTATTACATTTCAGGGGGAGAAAAATGTTAGAAGCAATTTTACACGGCATGATCTTAGCATTCGGTTTAATCCTACCATTAGGGGTACAAAATGTTTTTGTCTTTAATCAAGGTGCAAGTCAGCCCAAATTCGTGAGGGCACTGCCAGTCATTATTACCGCAGCTATTTGTGATACTTTGCTTATTTCAATAGCGGTCTTAGGAGTGTCAGTCGTTGTACTTGGTTCTTATTGGATAAAAACAGTTCTTTATATAATTGGTAGTTTATTTTTGCTCTACATGGGTTTTGTTGTATGGAGGGCAAAACCTCAAGATGTACAGGAAGTAGAATTTTCTTTTTCACCAAAAAAACAAATATCTTTTGCAATGTCTGTGTCTCTACTAAACCCACATGCCATTTTGGATACCGTGGGTGTAATCGGAACAAGTTCCGTAAAATATGTAGGCTGGGAGAAAGTTGCATTTGCTGTAGCATGTATATTCGTTTCGTGGGTATGGTTTGCAGGATTGGGGATAACAGGAAGAATGCTAGGAAAAATAGACAAATCAGGAAATTACCTAGTGGTCCTAAATAAAATTTCAGCTATTGTCATGTGGGGTACAGCTGTTTATATTAGTTCTTCACTTTTATAAAATAATTTCTGGCCATTAGACAGCTCTCCAACAAGCGACCGCCTCCTTTCAAGGACAAGTCCATGAAAATCTTCGTTTTAATTTTTTTACTGATTCCAGTCTGAATAACTTTTACTGGAATATCTTTTAATTTGAGGGTCTTTAGCGAGATTTATCAATTTAATGAGTTTAATAAAAATATTCGAAGGCTATTAGGAGGATTAATTATGAAGGCTATCGTTTCTAACAAATATGGCCCACCTGATGTGCTTGAATTAACAAAGGTGGAAAAACCTATCCCAGAGGACAATCAAGTACTGGTAAAAATTCATGCTGCATCCGTAAATTATGGTAACCTAGTACTTTTGAAAGGAGAGCCGTTCTTAGCACGATTTGCTTTCGGTCTTCTGAAACCAAAATTCCCTATACCGGGAGGGGACATCGCAGGTCGGATTGAAGCAGTTGGCAAAGATGTTACTCAGTTTCAACCAGGCGATGAGGTGTTCGGAGACCTATCTGGATGTGGTTGGGGTGGTTTTGCCGAATATGTTTCTGTTCCTGAAAATGTATTAGCCTTGAAACCAGCCAATCTTTCATTTGAGGAAGCTGCTGCGGTACCTATGGCGGGTGTCACAGCGTTACAGGGTCTAAGGGATAAAGGGAAGATTCAGTCGGGACAGAAGGTATTGATTAATGGTGCCTCTGGTGGTGTTGGGACTTTCGCCGTACAGATTGCCAAATCCTTAGGGGCTGAAGTAACAGGCGTATGTAGTACGAGAAATATAGACATTTTGCAATCGATTGGAGCTGACCATGTTATTGACTATACAAAGGAAGATTTTACGGAAAAAATGCAGAGTTATGACCTTATTCTTGGGGTGAACGGACATAAACGAATGACAGATTATAAGCGTGCTTTAAGTCCAAATGGGATATTTGTTCACATCGGGGGTTCCGGAGCACAAATGTTTCAAGCAATGGTCCTTGGGCCTTGGATTTCAATGATCGGGAATAAGAAAATGGGAACCTTTTTACAAAGGCCAAACCGAAAAGATCTGATTTATATAAAAGAACTTCTTGAAGCCGGTAAAGTAAAACCCGTTATTGATAGACGTTATAAGTTGAGTGAAGTGCCCGAGGCTTTCAGGTATTTTGAAGAAGGTCATGCCCAGGGAAAAGTTGTCATCACTATGTGAATAATTTTCAAAAGGATAATAACAGTTTGGCAATAATTATACTGTTCAGACAGGAAAATAGGAATACTCTTTACCATCTCCTACCTGTTCTATTCTTCAATTTTTGCTAAAAATAAATTAACCATTCGTAAATGCTCGCTTTTACGAATGGTTAACTGACATTTGCAGCTATTAAATATTTTTATCAAAAGTATTCTAAGCCCTCAGCTTGAGCCTTATAGCTATTTAACAGTTCCTCTGATGACATCTGTGCACGCTCAACAACTGAACGGTCATATGCTTCGAATGAACGAGAATTGATTACGTTTACTATGGTTAGAAATGAATTTTTGTTGCGCTTTGCAACATTGATTGATTTTTGAAATGCGTATTCCGCTTCTTTTGAACCGTCTACAGCTACTAAAATACTTTTATAATGATTTAGCATCCGTCCTAATTCCCTTCTAAAATTATTAGAAACTGTTTTTTCTTTAGATTAATTTGGCTTTTTGATAAATAATGACAATACAACATTAATCATCGCTAACACTAAACTAATGGTAAACACTAGGGAAGTTCCCGCTGCTGCTGCATGTGGCAATTCATTGGCAGTGGCTGCTAAATAACTAGTTTCTTTGGATGAAAAAATCGATACCATTACCGCAATCCCAATAGCGCCAGCTACCTGTTGAATCGTTTGAGTGATAGCGATTCCATCTGGATAATATTGTTTCGGAAGAGAATTTAATGTGTTTGTTTGTACAGAAGCAAGGACCGCCCCTATACCCAACATCATGAAAATATGAGTTACCACAACCATCCATAAAGCCGTTTCTGTGCCAAATTGTGCATAGAGTGCATAACCAATCGCTACTAAAATGGTTCCAGGTATAATAACCGCTTTTGGACCATATTTGTCGAATAGACTACCAATGCTTGGAGCTAATACACAGTTTAGTAAGCTGCCTGGCAGCAAGATAAGACCTGTTGTAAAAGCTGCAATTAATAAAGCCATTTGCATATACATTGGTAAAATGACAAGCATGGACAACATATTAAAGAACGTAATAAAACTCATAAAGACACCAAGTACAAACAGTGGGTACTTAAATGCTCTTAGATTCAGCATCGGATTCTCCATTTTCGTTTGACGAATGGAAAAAAGAATAAGTGCTGCTAATCCGACAATGATGGACACAAGAACGGTTGCACTAGTCCAACCGGCATCACCAGATACACTGAATCCGTAAACGACCCCACCGAAACCAATCGTCGAGAGAATAACAGATACTGTATCTATTGAAACCTTACGAATCTCATTCACATTCGGTAAATAAAGGAGTCCAAAAATAAGAGAGAACAGTAAGAAAGGTAAGGTAACCCAGAAAATCCAGTGCCAGGATAATGTATCTAAAATAAGCCCTGCAATGGTTGGGCCTAAGGCTGGACCAGCTAACATAACTAAGCCCATAATTCCCATCGCAGCGCCTCGTTTATTTGGTGGGAAGATGGTAAAAATAACATTTTGCGTTAAAGGTAAAGCAATCGCTAATCCTGCTGCTTGGATAACACGTGCCACCAATAAAAGACTAAATACAGGTGCTACTGCTGCTAGAATGGTCCCGATAAGGGATAGTGATATAGCAGTCAAAAACATTTGTCTTGTTGTGAATTTTTGCATCAAAATACCCGTTACTGGTACTAAAATACCTAATGTTAAGAAATATCCCGTTGCTAACCATCCGATCGTCGTTGCACTCACGTTAAATATTTGAGCTAAATCTCCTAAGGCAATATTTAATGCCGTTTCACTAAAAAGCCCGACAAATCCAGCCACAAAAAGAGCCGCCATAATCGGAGCTGTTTTGTATTGTTTTTTCACCCCCGTGTCAGTCTTGATTTTTTGTTTCTGAACTGTATTCATTTGTTGATTCACTAATAAAAACTCCTTTAATTAAAATTTCGTTTACCCCTTCGTCTTCCCTTCTTACTAAAAAAAAATTGTCGTAATTTCAATTTCAGCAAAGATCATTTCCGTAGTACACCCCCGAACACTAACGGTTCGTTAACTATATCAAAAATTTTTTCTCTATGTCAACTCAGTTGACAATATTTTTTATTAAGTTATTATCAACTGAGTTGACTATTTTAGAAAAAGAAAAAACCCCCACTTCGTCAAATAGATTGACAAAGCAAGGGTTTTTTGCTATTTTTTATATCTTCCAATCTAACTTTAATATACCTTTAAGAATACTTACTTGTTCAGTCCCTATTTTTTCTGCAATTTTATTCTCAAGTTTGGCTTTAAGGGCCTCGTTTTTTTCGTAGCATTCTTCTCCTAAAGCTGTTAACTGGATACACTTTTCCTTCTTGTTGTTTTCTACATTGTTGATTTCAACTAATCCTCTTTCAGAAAGCTTTTGGATAAACTTATGTATCGCCTGACGTGAAATTTCTACATTTTTTGTAACATACGAAATGCTAGGCTGTTTTTTATAAATCCTAGCCATGATATACCATTCAGAATTTGAAATATAAATCTCACTTTGATCGTTCCAAGCTTTCTCCGAGATACTTCGGACCAAACTATGACGCTCACTTAATAAGTCGATAAGATCTAAATTTTGTAATTCAGCGTTTGAAATCAAATGATTCACTCCAATCATAATCCTCGCCACTTACTATACAAAATACGGTAATGATTGTCAATTTGGTTTACTTCAATTCAGCTGTAGCAATGCGAAACATAGATGTGCCGTCTTATTGGGGATCGATGCCCCTAAATAAGCGGAAATCATACAAAATAATAAGAAAAGAAGCGGTGCCCTTTTAAGGAAACCGCTTTTTTAAAATAATTGACCTTACTTTTCAAACATTGTTTATTGGGTTACGAAATTAATTATAGCAGTGTTCTAAATTTATTTCATTCAATCTTTCATTTCTGGGGACTTTATGAGAAGCCCTGTTCTAACGATGGAAACGTGAGGGTTTACGCTGACCTCGAGTTTAGGAAATTCCTTGGTCCACTTTTTTTTATATTGTTCTTTCCATGATCTTGGATGGGAACGATACACAGCATTTCCAAACCCAAATATATCAGAATGGTACTGTATTTGCGCCTTATAGAGTGCTAATCGACACCTTTCCTCGACATCTTTTTCCATTAATGTTTGAACATATTGCAAAACCTTAGGGTTGCCTAAATCTAATTTGGAACTATTTTCAAACAATTCAACTTCCGAAAGAATATTTACGTTCATTTTCACCTTGCTTTGCATAAGGATTGGTTTAACCTTTGCCCTTCCTTTTATTAGCTGAACACTGATTTTCCCCCCTCCTTTTTCCCTCGGTATCGTTATCGTGATATTTCCTTTCTCCATCTCATTACGGAGCCACAGCACTCCCCGTGTATCCTTATCATTGATCCATCCTGCCAATTTATCTTTACGAAAGACAGCTGTTCCAATAATGGCGGGAGTCAGCTTAGACTTCCCACCATTTTCTTCTGGTTTTATTGCGACTTGAGCAGCGACAGGGGAGATGCCTTCAGTCGTAAGCGCATTGAAAAAGTCCTTTATCATGACCCTTACTCCAACCCCTTCTTTCTCCTCTTCCCGAATGGTTTCTGCAGTGTATCGCTCAATGGTGGGAGTTAGTTTCAAAAGTGGTGCGGCTTCACCCTTTGAAAATAAAATAAAACTGCGCATACGTGACTCTCTTACTCTCGAAATGAAGTCCAAAATTGGATAAACCCCATCCCTTGCTGCCTTTTCCCCAATTATCAGAATCCTGTTATGAGAAAAGAATATGCGACGCGGTAATTTTTCTTGAAGTCTCCGGTAGGCGTCCATCACGCTTTGCCCCGCCTCTGAAATAAGAATAGTCGTTTCCTTTTCACTACCAGTACCACCGGCTCCTACAGGACCAAGCTGCTTTGGGATTGCAACTTGGATCGATACACGGATTTTACCGTCACTCATCTTATCAATGGCTGTAGCCGTTACTATCGCAATATCATTGATCTCTACCCGACTCCAGCAGCCAGTCAGCAAGAATATTATCATACCGTTTATGACTAAAATTCCTAGTTTTCTCATAATATTTCCTCTCCGAACCACGAATCCGCTAGTTTCTCCGTTGAGGCGGCCGTGGACGCATTGAATGATTCATTCGTTTACGATTCCTTTTCCCCGTCTGATCGGAACGATCTATCATTTTCCACCAAGGTGCACGTACATAAGTATCTTTAAGACTGGAGAAATTCAGTGGCGCCACTGGAGACAAATAAGGAACACCGAATGAGCGAAGCCGGGCCATATGAGTTAAAAGAATCAAACTTGCCACCAAGATGCCGTACAACCCAAGTGTCCCAGCACAAATCATCATGGGAAAACGGAGCAAACGAATGGCGACTCCCTGACTAAAGACTGGGAAAATAAACGAAGATATACCTGTTATAGAAACGATAATAACCATTGAAGCGGAAACAATTCCCGCCTGTACTGCTGCCTGTCCAATCACGAGTGCTCCAACAATACTAACCGCCTGTCCAACAGGCCGTGGCAATCGTACACCAGCTTCCCGCAATGCCTCGAATGAGATTTCCATTATTAAAGCTTCCACTAAGGCTGGAAAAGGAACAGTTTCCCTGCTTGAAGTCACACTCAGTAATAAGGTAGTGGGAAGCATTTCTTGATGAAAGGACGTGATCGCAATATAAAGAGAAGGTAAAAGCAAGGCGCCCGCCAACATGAAGAAGCGAAGCCATCGGATTACCGTCGCAACCATAAAATGTTGATAGTAATCCTCACTCGATTGGAGCATTTCATAAAAACTAACCGGGACGAGCAGAGCAAAGGGAGTATTATCAATGAGAATCCCAATTTTCCCTTCCAATAAATAAGCAGCTACTTTATCCGGACGTTCTGTATTGTTTACTTGGGGGAAAACGGATAAGGGATTGTCCTGAATAAGTTCTTCGATATATCCGCTATCTAAAATGGCATCGATATCGATTTGACTGATTCTTTCCTTGACCTCGGCTATGAGTGATGTCTCCACAATATCCTCTAGATAGGTTATGACTATTTTCGTATTTGATAACCGCCCTACAGTCATGGATTCCATTTTGAGTTGAGGCGTTTTTAGCCTTCTCCGAACAAGACTGGTGTTGGTTCTGAGGTTTTCTGTGAATCCTTCCCTTGGACCCCGAATCACCGCTTCCGTCGCTGGCTCTTCGACGGATCTCGTTTCCCAAGCTTGAGCACTGATAAAAAGGGCTTGATTTACTCCATCCAATAATAGAACGGTGTCCCCATTCAAAATATGATCCACGACTTCGTTTATCGTCGTCCCGATACTCACCTGTGAAACATAAATGACTGAATCCTGAAGAATAGTGTCCATTTTTTTCAATGGTATTGTTGCAGAAAGAGATGTCCCTTTCCTAATATCCAATAATGGTTTCAACACGTCAGAATCAATCATCTGTATATCCACCATGCCATCTAAATAAATAAGACCTCCTTTTTGTATCCCAGCTAGCTGAAATTCACGGAAAACAATATCGGAAGATCGTTCAAAAATCATTTTCAACTGTTTTAAATCATCCTGAAAATGACCTTTTAGTTGATAGCTGTTGGAATTATCCTCCTGGTTATATGACCATTGCTTTTGACTTTGATTCGATTTTGAAATCTTCTTCCCTTGCCATCTCATTGTTCCCATTTCCTCTGACCACCTCCAATTTCCAAACTTTTTCATATTTTAACCAGAAATAAAAATAATTTGAGGATATAGTCAAAAATTTTGTTTATGTTAATACTGAATGAGCTAACAAAAAATGGGTTAGAAGGTGAAAAAACCATGGAGAGAATCTCAATCATCCAATTATTTATGCTTACTTTAATATTTCAGATTGGTTCGTCGGTGATATTTGGATTTGCTTCTGTAGCCGGGAGTGATGCTTGGCTAGCTACCTTAATATGTACTGGAATCGGGACATGCCTCATCATTATGTTTCTCATTTTAGTGCGACTTCAGCCGGGATTGACTCTTGTTGAATGGTTTCCTGCCCAGTTTGGCCAATGGCTCGGCACTCCAATTGCTTGGTTTTATATGCTTCATTTTTTATATAACTCAAGTCGGACGCTGGGTGATATAAAGGAACTCATCCCAACCACCATTTTGCCAGGTACGCCTAGTTGGATTATACTCAGCGTATTTATGATTGCTATCACTTATGCGTTATATAGTGGGATTGAGGTTATAGCTCGGCTTGCAGAATTAATTTTACCAGTCATCTTAGTTTTGTTTTTCCTTGAGATCATCTTAATATTTGCCTCGGATATAACCGATATCAAGAATTTGCAGCCGGTTTTAGGAGGAGGATGGGGGCGTATTTGGAAATCCGTATGGCCGAGCGGCATCCAACAATCATTTGGAGAAACCCTTGAATTCGCCATGATCTGGACATTAGTGATAAATCCGAAACGCATTATGAAAACAACTCTTTTAGCAACGGTTTCTTACGGAATTCTTCTTTCAATTTTTGATGCACTGGCTGTTCTTACCTTTGGTGAAGGCACCTTTTCAACCAGTGTCTATCCTTTATACAGGTTAGTCAAAGTTATTTCTGTTGCGGACTTTCTTGAAAACCTTGATGCGTTGGGAATATTATATTTTATGGGAACCGCCTTTTTTAAAGTGACGATACAAATGTATGGAGTTATTCGAGGAATACAGCAATTGTTGTACCTTCGTGACAGCAGGGTACTCGTTCTTCCTACAGCAGCCATTGTCCTTTATTTAGGAATGAACATATCAAGAAGCACCTCGGAACATTGGTCTTCTAATAAAGCCATTGGGAATTTAGGATTATTACCTTTTATTATATTCCCAATTCTTCTTTTAATTGTGGCATGCATTCGTAAGCAAATATCCATTACACAAATGAAAAAAAGTGGATGATCGATGAATAGGAGTTGAATCAAAAATGGAAAAATTTCTCTGGCCATGGCAGTCAAGGGTAATCATTGATTATCCTTGGGTATTATATGCGTTCCTCTTTTTCCTTTCTATTATTTTATCGGTCATAACGTGGTTAAGAAAAAAAAGAAAAGATTTTAGCGATAAGTAAAAAGTCTTTTGTCGCATATAAAGAAAACTCGCCACTGACGAGCATGTAGGGCGAAGACAGTGGAGTAGTTGCACTTATGAGTTCAGAATTTATGATTATAAATTCTGATTAGCTGAAAAAACAAAGAAAGGGGAGAATCCCCCCTCTCCATCGTATCTTCCATATTACCTTCTGCTTTCAAGCTGTAGTATTCGGCATCGGCATTTACAATTAAGAATCAAGGATCTCGATTCCTAGAATCTTACCTGCTTCCACCAGCCTCCGAATATGAGTCATGAAAGCTTTGTTTAATGCCTAGAACTGTGTTTAATGCCTAGACCCTAAAATTTCTTGCATCTTACGTGACACGAGGGGATAAAAATTGTTTTTGGCACTATTTGTGGAATTCCCCCCGAAAAATCCAGTCCCTGGGCACGTTTTTACATTATAATCTGGCCCTCTATCTAGCACTCTTTCCTTCGTACTCAAATTCCACCAATGATGATAAGTGATACTATCAATGGAAGGAGTTAACCCGAATTTTATAGATAACATGGCGGTAATATAAACAATAGTTTCCTTCTGTTCCGTAGTCATGACATCATGACCTTTATCAAAGTTGCCAACATTTTCGATGGTAATCCCTGTTTTATTAGCCTTGGGCCCAATAGTGCCTTCGGGGGCTATGTTAAAAGGCCTTGAAACAGCTACTTTTCCATCCGGAAAGGTGGTAATATTTTGAGCGATATTACTCCAGCCCATTCTTCTCTTATGGAAATTTTCCATCCCCATCAACATTCTAAAATGATTGGATCCATTAAAATGCTTATATGACGGTAACCATGTGTGATGCTGTTGAATGATAGTTACCTTCCTATTAATTCTAGCGTTAAATAACCAGTCCCTAAATTCCTCCCTCGTCATCAGGATATGCTGACCTTGCATGGTCATTTTTTTAGGAGGAATCTTTAATACTTGCCCGATATAAAGGTGTTCAGATGAAAGTTGATTGTTTGCTTTTATACTGTCGACTGTAGAATGAAAGGCTGATGAAATTCCCCTCAGGGTATCTCCGGCAACCACTTCATACATGGTTGGAACCCACAACTTCTGACCCACTAATAATGAATTGGATTGCAATCCATTGGTTACCTTGAGATCATTAACAGAAGTGTTATATCTATTTGCTATTCCAGGTAAAGTATCCCCTGATTTTACCAAATAAATATTACTAGGTTTATTACCAGCAGCCTGAGCAGGAAATGGATGAACAAGCATGAATACAATCAAACCAATGACAATGACAAAATTATGTTTCATTTTACATATCCTTTCAAAGTAAATCCGTTTTATTTTGCAAACTTAAAAGGAACGTGAAATAAAATAGCATAAAAAAAAGCATACTCGCATGGTATTCTCTCTAACTTTTAACTTTTATTTTGTACTACCTTCAAATAATTATGTCGATTTTGTGAACATTTTGTTTTTTAGCGGTTTCTACACGATTGAATACATAAATTGGTATTTAAGTTTAGCAACTTTATTGATAAACTAATTGCTGACAAAAAGAGATATAAAGTGGGGATTTAATTGAATCTAACAATAGATAATTTAGACTTTCACCAATTAGTAGAGAATTCCCTTAACTCGATATTGATTGTTTGTGAAGATCGAACGATCCTCTACTGTAACCTGGCTGGTTTACGCTTATTAAATCTTACATCTCCAGATCAAATATTAAATAAATAAAAAAATAAGCCAATTCCTTCCTCCCGATCTTCATGATATGTTCTATGAAGGATTAACCAGGGTTATCGAAAAACAAGAAATCATTAAAGAAATGGATATAAAAATTATTAAAAATCATGGGGAAGTTGCAGAGGTTGAAATAATGACCATACCGTTTTATTTTGAAAATAATGTATTGGCTCAGGTTATTATTCAAGACATTACCAAGAGGAAAATTGCAGAGAAACGGTTGAAGGATCGAGAAAAATTAGCTTCACTTGGTCAATTAGCAGCTGGGATTGTTCATGAAGTTAAAAACCCCTTAACGGCAGTAAAGGGATTTTTACAATTAATTAAAGAATCTAATAATCATCCTTATTTAGATACGATGGAAAGCGAATTAGAAAAAGCATTTCAAACACTACAAAATTTATTGCAGGTATCCAAACCCGACTTACAAGATGAACCTCTTATATTGATTGACGTATGTAAAGAGTTAAATTCTATCTTGCTTTTATTCCAAGAAAAACTATATTCCGTTGAGGTTGAAATGGACTTAAAGGATTCTGATAAGAGATTTTATGGAAAGAAAAATTTACTCTTAAAATCTTTTTTCAATCTGATCAAGAATGCAATTGAAGCAATAATTGACGATGGTAAAATTAAAATTGAACATTATTATCATGGCGGATGGATCCATATTAAGGTGAGTGATACAGGTCAAGGTATTCCTGAAGAAAAGTTGGTCCTATTAGGAACACCTTTTTATTTTAGTAAACCAGATGGAACAGGACTTGGATTGACTCAAGTGTTTACAACGGTACATGAGCATGGAGGAAATATTTCGGTACAAAGTGTGGTTGGAAAAGGCACAACCTTCCATATTCAACTTCCAGTTAAAAGGACCTAAGATTTTTTATGATTTTGGCTCTATTTAATACCTTATTAAAAAAATAGCTTGGCAATCGCCAAGCTACTCCCTCACAGTACTTGAAATTAATCAAGATATTTATAGTAATCCTGGGAATGGTAACTTCTAAATCCACATGATTCATAGAGCCTAAGGGCATGGGAATTTTTGGCCTCAACCTCTAGAAAAATAGGCAGCCCTTTTTGATGTTCCATTTTTACCACTCTTGATAAAGCGTTTCTCCCAATCCCTTTTCCCTGAAGCTCTGGAAAAACAGCAAAACCATAAATCCATGCTTCTCCATTGGATTCGGAAACACGCATTTTTCCAGAAGTTTTTCCTTCTACTTCAATAAGTAAACGTGAATCCCTGCTGTTCTCCCGAATCAACTGATTAAACTCCCTTGCTGCATTTTCATTCAATCCAAATCCCAAGACTTCGAGTCGAATTTCTGCTTCCCAATCCTCATTTGTAAAGGACTTCCTTAAGGTTATATTGGGATCCACAGACAATTCAGTTTCCTGCTTGATATTCTGCAAACGAAAATACACACGGAATATTCTTTAAAAACTGCTTGGCAGATAGTGAGTCTGTTGGAGCATTTAACAGAACAGTGATAAAACGTTTTTTCGCTTCTCCAAGTCCCATTTCCAGCAACTTAGAAAATAACCCTTTCCTTCGATAATCCGGGTGCACCATCCCGCAAAGCTCCACTTTCTCTCCAAAACCATAGCATCCAAGAAAACCGACAAGCCTGCCATCTTCATAATGGAAGAAGTCTTCCTTTTTATTCCCGATTCGATTTTCAAGCATATCAAAATTCAGCTTGAGCTGAAATCCTCCCTCTTTTTCACAAACCTCTTGAAGTGCTTTTATTTCAATCAATTCTTCCTTTATTAGCATTCAATTCACCTCTGTTCATATTCACCTATTCCTATTCTTGACCATGCCGTGTCTTTCCTTCTTTTCAAAAAAACAAAATACATTTTAGGTAATTTGCATGCCAAATAGTTCAATTGAAAAAAGTGTTCAGTTATGATGAGGTTTTCTAAAATACTTACATTTAGGTAATTAAGGCTTTGAAATTGGGATTTCTAACGTATTTATTTTTGATCCATCTTTTGCTGAGTAAACAAATAATTCAAATTTAGCATTATTAGAAGATACTAACCCTTTTTCGAAAGTAATTTCAAATTCCCCCCAGGCAGGTGCACCCGCTGTTTGGTAATTACTTTCTTTGACCACTTTCTCTCCATCGTAAAGAGCATATTGAAACACCCCTTCAAATACTTGAGCTTTTCCGGTTATTGTGAGTGTATCTAAAGTTTCCGTGACGACAACATCTTTAAACACTTCATTTTGATACACTTTTTGCTCTGGTTCAGGTGTAACAGGCTCTTCAGGTTTGGATGGATTTTCTCCCTTTGGTTCAGTTACAGGTGGTTTTTCTTTCACCACATCTTGTTGTTGGTTGCAAGCGGCTAAACTGATTGCAGCTATTATCATCGCGAACAAATAAGCAATTTTTTTCATCATTTTATCCCACCTATTTTTCTTTTAACTTATTATATTTTATTTCTTTTCCTATAATCCATGTTTTGAAAAATCGAAACCAAAAGTTTTAGAATTCGTCTATATCATCGATGTGGGAAAATAAGGAAATCAATAAGTCTGTATTTTAGTAATGTTTGTCCTAACAGGCTGCCAGACATTAGGCCAACCTACTGTAATGAATTGGGTTGATTTTATTAAGTGGGATGAATATCAAATTAAAATCGTAATTTTTATAACCTGACTGGAGAATATAGGTGTAACGTTTTGGATAAGCTCCATGCTAATTCTTACTGGTGTTTTATTCGTTATCATTGAGAAAAAATAGTATTTAAAAAAACTAGATATCAGAGGTATAAAGTATTTTTAAAAATAGTATAAATATATTATTACAGGAATAAATCTATCCAACCTAGTTCGACATATTTACTGTTTCTTCGGAACATTGGAATCGCGTCATCATTAGAATTTGTCAATTCAACCACATTAAAAATACTAATATGTAAAAAGAGGAAGAAAATTTAGGAGGATTTTTTTTCATTAAGCATTGCGTTTAAATTTTATAAATTTTGTAAATGATGAGACTAAAGTTTACGAAAAATCTTAAAACCACAATAGATTGAAGCCTATTGTGGTTTTAAGTCTACTCTCAGGAAAAATGTTTTTAATATAAGAATAATTGATAAAAATGTATTGGAGGTTTTTATGCATGTCTTTAAGTCAAGTTCTACAAAAACGCATTATTTTTCACCAATATAAAAATTGGTATGTGCTGGATGATGAATTTTATTGGGACATCAAAACATTATACAATACTATTTTTAAATACTTAGACTCAAATTTTAATATTCCAGTTATTTTTTGTTCTATTCGTCAAGCGAATAAAATCATTTGTGACTTAGGGGATGAAGAAGATGAATATTTACGATTCGCTTCAGGTATTTATTGGAGAGAATTAAAGATTATCTTTATTTTTCGCTTCAGTGAATATATCCCATTAATTGAGACTCTTTTTCATGAATTTCGTCATGTTATGCAAGACTTCAATCCTGATTTTAGACATCATTTTGAATGGGATAAAAAATTACCTTATCTAGAACGAACGACTGAAATTGATGCCTTCCAATTTGCTAAAGAAAAAACAAATGAATATCTAGCATCTGAATCATATAAAAAAGTTGACTTATAATCAGTTCAAAAAAAGGAATCATTCCACTCAGGGGAGATTAATCCTTTTCTGGTTATATTTTTTTGTTTCGAGTTGGCAAAACTCAAAAACTTTGTTTTACTTTGGAACAACTAAACTAATTTCAATCAAAAGAACCCATTGTTTGTAATAATTCATTTGATTGTGGAGTGACGTAAATGGTTCGACTTGGAAAAGCAACTTCCACTCCCTCTTCCTCTAATATCCCCATGATTTCTAAATTGATTTCATGTTTAATTTTAACGTGTTCTGCCCAAACAGTAGAATTCGTGAAAAAATATATAAGAATATCGAGACTACTCTCATTATAATGATCGAATGCGACCATAATCGTATCCGGATGGATCTCTTCATGAGTTCTCAACAACTGTTCAATCCGTTTAACGACTCTTTGAATTTGGTCTTTAGTGGTTTGATAGTTAAGTCCTAGGTGGAAAGAGATTCGTCTTTTCCCCATACGACTCCAATTGGTAATGGCTTCGTTTGCAAGTGTCGCATTGGGAACTGTAACTAGAGCTTGACTAAAAGTGCGAATTTTAGTACTTCTGAAATTAATATCTTCTACTATACCTTCGACGCTAGGTGTTAAAATCCAATCTCCAATGGAAAAAGGTTTTTCTGTTACAATCACGATTCCACCAATTAGATTTCCAACCGCTTCTTTTGCAGCTAAAGCAAATGCCAGACCCCCTAACCCAAGGCCCGCCACCAATCCATTTACATCATAATCAAATTCCTGGCCAATAATGCTTATACTGATTGCAATAATGATGACACGGATCGTTCTTGATATAAACGGTAAAAGAATTAAATCAATCTTATTATTGATCTTTTGATTAACACTTATTAAGATCCCCGTAGTAGGAGATGACAAATTAAACAATCCCCATGTAATTAAAACAATCACCATGGAACGTAAAAATTTTAAAAATAACGCATTATGTTGTTCTATAAATGGGAAATAATCCATTGCTAAATACAAACCTACAATAATAAAGAACCATCCTAAAGGACGTTCAAACCCTAAACAAATTTTTGTGAAAAAATCAGTCGGTGTTTTTCTAGACAATTTTAAAATCAACTGAAACACATACTTTGTAAATAAGTTTCTAAAAAGAATAAATAAAACCAAAATACCTATAGAAATTCCTAAATTTTTTAACATGTCATAGTCTATCCCCGCCATTGAAAAAGCCATGACAAATGAACCAAAAGACATTCTAATATACCCTCTCTCTTTTTACGATAATTTTTTAGCACCACAATTGATAGAAAACTTGATGTTACGTGGAAAAACAAGACCACGAACACCGCTTTTGAAATTATTACATCCTCATATAATAACTTTTCAAACTAGATATTTGAATACAACAAAAGTCTTAGATTATAGAAATAATTCTGCTTCAGAAAATGGTGAGAGGTGAAAAAGGAAGGGTCTAATCATCTGTAAGAAATTATACAAACTACAAAACGGGGACATATGTTACTATTCTAAACGGGGTTCATACAACTTGTTAGGGCTGATTCAAGGGTCTTATTTTTTTGCCGGAATCATTTAGGTCCAAGATTCACAGTTGATAAGAGCGAGGACACTATCACCGTCTGCTTACTTTTCATATCAACATAATAAAAGCAGATTCATATTTTCCATGGTACCAATCGGGAAAATGTTATAAATCATCTTGTTAAGAACAGATAAAACATACTAAAAACAGAATTGGGGACACTAAAGTTAGGAGATGATAGATGTGAAAATAAAGATATTAATCTTATCTTTACTTGTTGTATTTTCTTTTGTTGCGCCGCAATTCATAAAAGCTGAATCAACTAATTATAGAGGAGAATTTTTTCGTCATTTTGCTAGGGCATTGCATGACAAAGACGAATCAAAGCTAAATTCTTTGATCGATCCTTCTGTTAAAATCCCTGAAATCAGAGAAAATACCCCAATCAACGGTCTTGAAACCCTACCTTCCCCGCGTAAAAACACGTATGTCATAATTGGGAGTTTTAGAGATGATTCTTTTGATGATTGTATAGGGGGATGTCAAAGAATTGCCTTCATATGGGAAGTATCTATGAAAAGTGACAGGATCTCTAAAATTAAAGTCATATCAGATGAAGCCAATCCGCTAATGAACGAACTCATCCTGACGAAAGAATACAAAGAAAAATTTAATAAACAAATATATGGACCTGGTTATTTTCCCTTTAAGATTACGGATGTGAGCGGGAAGATTTCTGGCGAGAAAATTACTTTATATTATAAGAATGTGAAAACGCCCTGTGTAGTGAAAATACAAGCAGAGCCAACCGCAGGCGAAATCATTTTGCCGAAAGGGAACATGTATAAACCAATAACGCTTCACAAAGGCTACAAAGGTTTTATCGGGGAATTACCCGAGGGATATGAATTAATCTTGTTAATCGATAATATCCAGTACAACGTAAAGTTGATCGGTGACAGTACCAATTATAAACCATCTAAAAGTGATTTAGTAAAGGTCGTAAATTCGATGTTTCCACCAAAATGACGACAGCGCTATTTCTTGGAGGGATCCTGCACGATGAAAAGGGTTCTACTGATAACATTTTTTATGTTGTTACTTTATCCAATACCTTCGTTTGCGGAGAATGATAAAGATGTCAAAGCAGCTTTTATCAGGGACGGGAATCTTTGGACGTTTATCAACAACAAGGAAAAACAAATCACAACCACTGGGAGAGTCTTCGGTCAACCAAAATGGTCAAAAGACGGACAATGGCTGTTGTATCGAAACGAAGCGCTAGCAGAACATAAGGATAATGAATTTCAGCATGAGATTTGGGCTTACAAAATTCAAACAGGAGAAAAAAAGAAAATATTTTATGATGGAAATGACCCATCATGGTCACCAAAGAAAAATATAATTGCCTTTAATCAAGAAGGTATATTAAATATATCTGATTTCACACGGTTCTATAATATCGCAACCGGCGTTCATGGTTATACATGGCTGCCAGATGGGAACGGGTTTTTGCTTTCAGCAGCAGGCACTCTTCGACCGGACGGCTGGACAAGTGCCATTCTTTTCTTGAAAAAAGTCGGGGATAACTATAAAGATGTTGTCCTATTTGACGGGGTTGATCATTTTTTTACCCTTCCAAGAGAAATTGGAACAAATAAGAATAACAAAATCATTGCGGTATATGTATACGATTTTAACTATTCACCAAGTAGAAAGTGGATTTCATTTATCGTTTCACCCACAGCTTCCTGTTCAATGGATAGTAATATGCTATGTGTCATATCAAGTGACGGCAAGAATTTTAAGGTATTAGATGAACTTATTCTTCAGGTTGGACAACCAAAATGGGCTCCCTCAAACGATACCATTGCCTATATTGCCGGCGGCGGAAGAATTGTTTTTGGGTTTAAGAATAAGGATTTAAAAATAGAGGTATGCCTGCATCAACAAAATTCACACCAGAAAACTACATTGATCTTAATTTCGATTGGATTACTGACAACGCAATTGTTTCGTCAAGAAGCAAGGAAGCAGAATGGTCCAATGATTTTGGCAAACATCCGATACCTTCCCTTTATTTCATTGATACTAAGGCAAATAAACAACAAAAAATCACAGAACCGCCTAAAGGATATGGTGATTACGAGCCTTTATACGTTAAGTCGATTGATAAGATTGTTTGGATTAGAAAAACCACCATTACAAATAACATCAGAAACCTTTGGAGGGCAAATACTAATGGGACAGAAGCAAAACTATGGATAAAAAACGTGGATGCGATTAAGTTTTATGAAGGTGGTTTATGAATCCCGCCTTCAAAAATGTAATTGTTTATTTTATTCTTTATTAATATGTAAAATAAAACAGCGTCAATTTAGGCGCTTTTATACATAAATTTGCTTTTCCATACTTCCTAAGAATAGGATTGATTGTTGCGTAGACCAACCATTTAATAGTGCTCTTCAGATAAAGCACCCGTTACTTTAAGTTTAATTCTTCACAAATTTTATGTTAGGTGTAAAAAAGACTGTTCATTTTGAACAATCTATCCGTTACTCCCTTTAGTTTTTTAACAATTTAACTAACTTAACCATTAGGAATCCAAAAACAACAAGACCAGCTAATATTGATATAGGTACTAATGTATTTAATATCCTATACTTCCCTCCTATGGTTTTATAATTCCAATTATACAATAAAATACCAATTACTGTGAACACTTTTTAAACAAACCTGCCCCGTTAGCGTAACAAGAAAAAAGGTGCTCAGCTTGTCTTTTGGCTTCACTTGATTATAATGATGTGTCACATTTTTATTCGTATTTCGTACTAAGCTGATTCAATGTTTTAAAGTTTGCGGATTAATTCATTATTGTTCATCTTTTTCATTGGAATTCCACGCTACTGCTCCAAATAAAGCTCCAATGATTAATATAATCCATTTTATTGCTTTTTTCATCTTCTGCACCCCTTTGTTTCATCCTTTTTCTCAAATCTGATAATATCGAGGTAGTTTTTCTTGTTCAACAACTATTCTGTTCCGTTAGCATATTAACAAAAAGGCTGCCCTTTTATCGCAGCCAGTTCTGAGAAAGACATCCCCTTTTAATATCTGCTTTATTTTATACGAATTTTTCCAGAAAAAGGTTTCATTATAGTTTGATAATTTGAGCCACATTTAATCAACGACTGACACTCCTATAACATCCTCGAAATTAATCCGCCGAAACTCGCCTCCCAGTAGTTCAATCCGAAGTTGGTACGATATGGGATCTACGTTATGAATGCGACCGGTTATATCTGATGTAAAGCCGTTAGACCATATCGTTATCTTTATCGACAGGTTGTACTCCATCGCATAGCAGATACGTTGGTCAAACTCTTCCTTCTCGTATTCATCAATCATTGGCTTTATAATTCGCTCCTGGTCGGTCCATAGCTCTCGCTGTGCCTTAATTAACTCCGGCATTCCAAACGCAAACTGCCATTTCTTTTTACCGCGGTCTCGTATTGCCATATAACTCACCTCGTAATCATTATATGCGAACAAACGATCTGTAAATACACAAAAATAAATAGGACCAATTTAGGTCCTAAATTTAACTCATTCAAGTAAAGCACCCGTTAGTGTGAATCTCTTCACAAATTTACCTTCAAAATAAAAAAGAGCTACTCTTGTAGCCTTACGAGTTCCGTTTTGACATGCAAAATAAGAAATAAAGTTAAAATAACAATCGAATGAGCACCCTATTAACACCCTTTTTAGCATTGTGTTTAACATTACAATAGCAAGAAAAAGACCGACGCAGCGATCACATCATTAACTTGAGCCCACGTTAGTACAGCAAAATTTTTAACGGATTTTAATGGGTCTAGTTTCGTATTGCCTAAAATCCCCCACTGCAGTTTTTATTTTCAGGATAGTGGAACAAGAAAAAAAGGCTGCAAAAGCAACCCTTTATTACACTAAAGCACCCGTTAAATCAACAAGAACTATTTACACTTTATTAAAGTTAGCTATACTTTCTCCTATTGGTGTAACTATCCCATCCATACTTATAGAATTTTTCTTTTTACGATATTCTTCTAACTCTTGTTCGCTTTTATTGGTAGCCCACTGTTGAAGCGTATCTCGATCACCACTGTATGAATAATATGGTACACTAAATCCACATGACGTTTTTACTGTTTCAATCTTTGCATAAATAATTTGCCTTGCACCAGGAAGGATGTCAAAATGATTAGCCATTTCATCCCATTCAGAGGTACCTGGTAATACCACTTTACCTCTTCCATAAAGGCGTAATATCATCGGGGGACCTTCAAAAGCTAAGAACATAAACGTTATTCTACCGTTATCCTTTAAATGTGCACTTGTTTCATTTCCACTACCAGTTAAATCTAAATAAGCGACCTCAGTTGGTGAAAATATCCGCAGTACATCATGACCTTTTGGGGAAATGTTAACCTGCCCGTCTGCTGATAAAGGTGCTGAACCAACAAAAAAAATTCGTTGTTTTCTTATAAATTCTTCGTGAATTGGAAGTATTGATGAATAAACTGTTCCCATAAAATATTCCTCCTTGTCTAAACGATTGTTCAAAAAAAGCCTACATCTCATAAGAGACGATAGGCTTTACCTTCGTGGTACCACTCTTGTTGATTTGCTGTTACAACAAATCCACTTTATAACTGATTACGGATGTCAACCGTTAAGACCTACATATCAGTCTTAACACTCGTGGGCGAGTTGGGGAATTTATTATTGACTGTCTTTCACCAATCGACAGTTCTCTAAACAATAAACATTCCTTAATACTCCCAGTCTCTGTGTCTTAACATTTTAAATTTTCCTAATTTTATACTATGTTATTAAATTAGTCAACCTATATTTTACCATTTCTTCTTAAACTCCCTCAGTTTGATATGAGTATCTCTTGAATGCTCACTTATTCGCAGGATTTCATAACCCTTGTAATTGGATTTTCGGGTCATTGAAATGAGATCAGATCATTTTGGCTTCGTGAAGGCATAGTTAAATAAAGGAGTCAGCTACCACTCCATATTTTACCATATAATGCAAATCTCCACGCCGCCCCTGGAGGCTTTCCCTCCCATGTCTCAACGGGTCAATTGCCCTCTCATTCCTTCGTCATGCCTATCCAAGGGGTGGAGGCCAGTTATGCTAACCTGATGGGTCACAGTGCCCTTTTGTTCAAGAAACCTGGTACTCCGTACATATTTGAAATCCTACGAATAAGACAACATTCAAAATTAAAGTTGACTATCTTAATTGAAACATTTTATTAACTAATGTTTTATTTCTAAGCTGCTAAAGGGATTAATTCTTGTATTTTATTTGGACAGTAAGACTCGTTTCGTCGTGCTATTCCTACAAAAATCCTTGCTAGTTTACCGATCAGTTTCATTATTGATTTCATTTTCTTTATCTTCTTAACCTTCACATTATAGGAATGCATGGCTTTAAATTCAGGGTTATTCATCACAAGGCTCATGGTTGCTAAGTAGAGGAAACGTCGTAGTCTCGACCTTCCACGCTTCGAAATAACAATCTGACCTTTCCACTTGCCAGAACTTGCTTCAGCTAGATGTAATCCTGCATGACGTAATAGAGAGTTTCCGTGAGAGAATCCACTTAGATCACCTGACTCACCTAGTATCCCAGCTAATGAAATTTCACTTATTCCTTTAATCATAAGTAGTTTTTTTGCAAATGGAATATTGTTGAGAACTTCTGTAACTTGTTGTTCAACTCTTTCGAGTTGTTTTACAGAGAGGTCATATTCTTCTAATAATTGTTCTAGATGGAATTTATAAGCATCAAGTGCTTGTCCCGTTCCAATAGAACATTTTGCTAGATTGATCAGTAATTGAGCTTTTTTAGGTCCTGGTTGTCTTTTCATTAATGATTTCCATCCCCTCATGACATCTAGTGACTCCATTGAAGATATTTCAGCAGGAGTTGGAAACAATCGAAGAGTTGCGATGGCTCCTTTGCACG